>JBQCFA010000400.1:0-9771 GCA_051959695.1 Rhizobiaceae bacterium | reverse complement strand
CACCAGGAGCTCAACCTCTTCGATAATCTGGATGCCGCGGCCAACGTCTTCATCGGCCGGGAGACGCGGACGCCGTTCCTCAAGCTGGTGGACCGCAAGCGGCTCAAGGCCGCCGTGCAGCCGCTGATGGACCGGCTCGGGTTCGATTTCTCTCCGGAGACGCATGTTGACGAACTGTCGATCGCGCTGCGTCAGCTTCTCGAGTTCATCAAGGCGCTTTCGGATGTCAGCTTGTGGGTCTCGCCGGGTGAGGTGATCGGCCTCATCGGCGAGAACGGCGCCGGCAAGTCGACTCTGATGAAGATACTCGGCGGCGTGACCGAGGCGACGTCCGGCACGATCCGTATCGACGGTGAAGACCGCAAGGCGCTGACGGTAAAGGAGGCGACCGCGGCCGGCATCGCCTTCGTGCACCAGGAGCTCAACCTCTTCGATAATCTGGATGCCGCGGCCAACGTCTTCATCGGCCGCGAGCCGAGGTCCCCGTTCCTCAAGCTTATCGACCGCAAGCGCCTCAGGGACGCGGTGCAGCCGCTGATGGATCGGCTCGGGGTCGATTTTTCGCCGGACACTCCGGTTGCCGAACTGTCGATCGCGCAGCGGCAACTTCTCGAGATCATCAAGGCGCTGTCGCTCGACGCGCGCGTGGTCATCATGGACGAGCCGACGTCCAGCCTGACCATGTCGGAAACGCGGCGATTGCTCTCCGTCGTCGACGAACTTAAGCGCAATGGCGTCGCCATCATCTTCATCTCGCACCGGCTGAACGAAGTGAAGCAATGCGCCGACCGCGTCATCGTGTTGAGAGACGGCAGGATCAGCGGGCGGCTCGACGGCGGCGAAATCACACATGACCGCATGATCCGGCTGATGATCGGGCGTGACCTGAAATCGCTGTATACGGCGCCGGCGGCGCCAGCGGCCGAGGCCATGCTGGAACTATCCGCCTTCCGCACGCCCGCTTTTCCAGACAGCACGGTCGACCTCGCTCTGCACCGGGGCGAGATCCTCGGCCTGGCCGGCCTGATCGGCGCCGGCCGCACGGAACTGGCACAGGCGCTCTTCGGCATCGACCGGCCGCTCGGCGGGACGGTGCGCCTGGAGGGGAACGAGATCGTCGTCGGCTCGCCTAGCGAGGCGATCGCACGCGGCATCTATCTCGTCCCGGAGGATCGCAAGCAGTCGGGCCTCGTCCTCGAGGACACGATCACTGCCAACATCTCGCTTGCCAATGTGGCGGCGTTCGCGCCGTCCGGTCTCGTCCGCGCGTCGCTCGAGGAGAAGAATGCCGCCGCGCAATGCCGTGCGCTGCGCATCAAGGCGCCGGATGTCTCGACCATCGTTGGCAGCCTGTCGGGCGGCAACCAGCAGAAGGTGGTGCTGGGAAAATGGCTGTCGATGAAGCCGCGCGTCCTCATCTTCGACGAGCCGACACGCGGCATCGACGTGGGGTCCAAGAATGAAATCTATGCGCTCATGCGCGGCCTTGCCGACAACGGCGTCGGCGTGATCATGATCTCCAGCGACATGGAGGAGGTGATCGGCGTGAGCGACAGGATGGCGGTCATGCATGAGGGCAAGATCGCCGGCATCCTGGCGCGTGACCGTTTCAGCGAGGAAGCGGTCATGCAGCTCGCCGTCGGTCACTCGGGCGATGGACACGCCGCCGGAACCAGGCATTGAAGGACCTGCCATGCTGAAAAAGGACCTCGGTCTCCTTATCCTCCTGATCGTCGTCGCCGGCATCGTCGCGTTCCTCAATCCGCGTTTCATCTCGCCGATCAACCTCTCCAACACCGCCAATCTGGTCGGCCTCTTCGGCCTGATCTCGATCGGCCAGGGCTTTGTCATCATCACCGGGGGCATCGACCTTTCGGTCGGATCGATGCTGGCGCTGCTCGGGGTCATCTTCATCGATCTCTTGACCACCTACCAGATGAACTGGGCGGTCGCGGTTGTCGTCATGGTCCTCGCCGGAACGGTGCTCGGCTGGATACACGGCTTCCTGATCACGAAATTGAAGATGCAGCCTTTCATCGTGACCTTGTGCGGGCTCTTGCTCTATCGCGGCATTGCGCGCTGGTACACGGATGACGCCACGGCCGGCTTTGCGTTCGGCCAGAGTTTTCCGTCGCTCGAATGGTTGACGACCGGCCGGGTCCACGGCGTGCCGCTCACCTTCGTCGTGTTCGTGCTGGTGGCGATCGTCATGGGGGTGGTGCTGCACCGCTCCGTCTTCGGGCGGCATCTCTTCGCCGTCGGGCGCAACGAGGAGGCGGCGCGCTATTCCGGCATCAGGAGCGAGCGGGTCATCGCCGCCACCTATATCATCCTCGGCGCGCTTTCCGGCTTGTCTTCCATCTATTTCGCCATGTACACGCGCTCGATCTCGCCCGCATCCCATGGCACGTTCTACGAACTCTATGCCATTGCCGCGGCGGTGCTCGGCGGCTGCTCGCTGCGCGGCGGCGAAGGGTCGGTGTTCGGCATCGTGCTCGGCACCATCCTGCTGCAGGTGCTGCAGAACCTCGTCAACCTTCTCGGCATTCCCAGTTCGCTGAATTTCGCGGTCATGGGCGCCGTCATCCTTGTCGGCGTGCTTGCCGACCAGCAACTGGTCAAGTACCGCAACCTGCGTGCAGCGGCACGCGCGCGCAATGCGCTTGCGGCCGGCGACAAGGCGCAGGCGGCCGAGTAGAACCTGCATCCGGCTCGGGGGAGGGCCGTTCAAGCAATGAGATCCGCCGCCGAAAGGATCGTTTCACCACCGGAAAGCCGCCGGGCAATGCCGCGCGGAGCCTTCGCGGCCGCTCTCAGGGGGGTGGGAATCGGCATCGTCGCCGGTGAGTTCCCGATTGGCCAGACATTGCCGCCCAAGGAAGTGCTGATGCGGCGCTTCGGCGTCTCCAACACGTCGCTCCGCGAGGCGCTGAAAACGCTCGAGGCCAAGGGCATGGTCGCGGCGCGAACCAAGGTCGGCTATTGGGTGCGCAGCGAGGAAAGCTGGAATTTCCTCGACGGGGATCTGCTCGGCTGGCAGCTCGAGATAGGAGTCAACCAGCGTTTCATCGGACGGTTGTTCGAGATGCGCCAGGCGATCGAGCCGACGGCCGCGGCGCTGGCCGCGCTGCGTCGTACGGACGAGCAACTGGGCAGGATGGAGGAGATGACGACCGGCATGCTCAATGCCGGCCTGGACCGCCAGCGCTTCACCGACGCCGACCTCTCCTTCCACCTCCTCGTGCTCGATGCATCCGGCAATCTGATGATGCGCTCCATCGGCGCTCTGATCGGCGCGGCTCTCGCCGCCGCGTTCCGGTTGAGCGCGCCGAGCGACAGCCTGGAGACGCTGCACCGCAGCCACCGGCACCACTGTGCCATCACCGAGGCCATCCGTCTCCGCGACCCTCAGGCGGCGGCCGATGCCATGGCCACCGTCATCGAGGATGGCTGGGCATCGCTTGGGGAAACCAGCGAGCCAACCATCGCCATGATCCGGACGCATCTGTTTCCTTGAGCCTGGATCTGCCTCCTCTCGAGGGGAGGGCAATCGGCGCGCTCAGAACTCGAACGGTTCCACCACGATTCGCCGACCGAGCGTGAACGCATCGGCGACATGGACCATGGGCGAGAGATCGACTTCGCTCCTGCCGGCTTGGATCAGTTCGGCGAAACGGCGGTAGATGCCGGCATATTCCCGATCCGGCGCCTGTTCCACCGTCCTGCCGTCAATCGCAAGTTCTGCCCCGCCGCGAGAAAGCCGCATATGGCCGTCCACGGTGGCGACGTCGATGTCCCAGGTCTGCGGACCTTCCTGGCGCCAGTCGAACTCGGCGGTCACGTCGGCTCCGCCGGCATCGACGAAGCGAAGCGAGGCGGCGATCGGCGTACCGCGATTTTCAGGGAAGGACAGATCGGCGGCGACCAGGTGCAACGGCTCCGGATAGATCTCGGTCAGGATCGACAGCGCGTTGATGCCGGGATCGAAGACGCCGAGGCCGCCCGGTTCCCAGATCCATTCCTGGCCTGGATGCCAGCGCCGCACGTCTTCCTTCCATGTGATCACCAGCCGCTTCACCTTGCGGGTCGCGAGCCACGCCTTCGCCGCCGGCACGGAAACCGCAAAGCGCGAATGCCAGGTGGCGAAGAGTGTTCGTCCGGCGTCCGCCGCCAGTGTCTCCAGCGCATACACTTCGCTCAGCGTGGCGCCTGGCGGCTTTTCCAGGAGGACGTGGCGGCGGGCGGCCAACGCCTCGGCGGCATAGGGATAACGGGCCTGCGGTGGCATGCAGAGCGCGACGGCGTCGATGTCGGGCCGCCTGGCGAGCATCTCGGAAAGGTCGGAATAGGCTTCGACGCCTTCGACGGATCCATGCCGGCTGACCGTCGCGGCCAGCTCGAAATCGGGATTGCCGGCGATCGAGGGGACATGCTGGTCGCGGGCGATCTTGCCGACGCCGACGAGGGCGATCTTGTACGATTTGCCCGCCATCACGTTTCTCAGAGCATCCTTACCCGGACGGCGCCCGGCCCCGCCGGTTTGGCGATCGCCAGCGGATTCCTGAGCGGCAGGCCGAAGCCCGGCGCCTCGATCTCCATGACATCGCCGGGCTCGATGCGGACATTGTCGGCGAAGGAAAGAGTCGCGGTCCCGAACATATGGACATGGACGTCGCCTGGCTGCCGGAACAGGCCGTACTTGAAATGGTGATGCTCAAGGTTGGCGATGGTGTGCGACATGTTCCCTTCGCCCGACAGGAAGGGCTTTTCCCAAAGCACCTTGCCGCCGCGGCTTATGCGTGAGGTGCCTCTTATGTCGGCCGGCAGATCGCCGACCATGATCTCGGGACCGAAGGAGGCGGGACGGAGTTTGGAATGGGCGAGATAGAGATAGTTCTGCCGCTCCGTGACGTGATCGGAAAATTCATTGGAGAGCGCGAAGCCGACACGGAAGGGTGTTCCGTCGTCACCGATGACATAGATGCCGGCGATCTCGGGCTCCTCGCCACCGTCCAGGGCGAAATCTGGCGAAACAAGCGGTTCGCCGGGCGCCGTGGCGATGGCGCCGTTGCCTTTGTAGAACCATTCCGGCTGGACGCCCACTTCGCCCGCGACCGGCTTGCCGCCGTCGATGCCCATGCGGAACATCTTCATGGAGTCGGTGAGCGTCTCCTCCTTCTTGGCGGCGGCGTGCATGGCATCGCGTGTCGCCGCCGAGCCGAGATGGGTGAGGCCAGTCCCGGTGACGTGCATGTGCGCGGAATCGGGATGCGTGATCGGCAGCAGCATCCGGCCTTCATGGTAGGCGGCTTCGAGGTCGACGGCTTCACCGAGGCCAAGTTCCGCGATGCTGCCGGCAAGCGATTTTCCGCTGCGCGCGGCCTCGAGCGCCAGGTCGTATACGGCCGTGGCCCCCTTGACCACATAGGCCTCGCTGCCGTCACGGGCCACGACCACGATTTTGCCGTCCGGACCGACGACCTGCGATATCAGCATGTTGGCACCTCAGGCCTGTTTGTTCTTGTTGTAGACGTCGAAGACGACCGCCCCGAGCAACACCAGCCCCTTGACCACTTGCTGCCAGTCGACGTTCACGCCCATGATCGACATCCCGTTGTTCATCACGCCCATGATGAACCCGCCGACAACCGAGCCGATGACCTGGCCCACGCCGCCCATCGCCGAAGCCCCGCCGATGAATACGGCCGCGATGACATCCAGCTCGCTTCCCAATCCGGCCGCGGGAACCGCCTGTCCGAGACGGGCGGCGATAATGAGGCCGCCGAGCGCCGACAGGACGCCCATGTTGATGAAGACAAGCAGCGTGAGCCTTTCGGTGTTGATGCCTGACAGTTGCGCGGCCTTGGGATTGCCGCCCATCGCATAGACGCGGCGGCCGATCGTCATGCGCCGGGTGACGAAGACGAAAAGACCGATCAGCAGTCCCATCACGATGAGGACGTCCGGAAGGCCCTTATATGTCGCGAACTGATAGACGAGAGAGAGCGCAAGGAGCGAAATCACCAGCGTCTTGGCGGCAAAAAGCGCGAAAGGCTCGGCCTCGTAGCCATGTCGCTCGCGCGTTCGACGCGAGCGCAGGCCGAAATACGCGTAGATCAATACGCCGGCGACGCCGATCAATACAGAGGTAAGGTGCAGGTGCAGGCCGCTCCCATACACAGTCTTGCCGGCCGCGTTGACGGTCGGCGGGATCAGCGAGATGGTGCCGATCCATTCGGGGATGAAGCCGGAGCTGAGTTCCTTGAAATCGACAGGCAACGGTCCCACGGAAAGGCCGCCTCCGAGCATGGCTTGACAAAGCCCGCGGAAGATCAGCATGCCGGCGAGCGTGACGATGAAGCTCGGTATTCGATGATAGGCGATCCAGTAGCCCTGCGCGGCGCCGATGGCGGCGCCGACGAGAAGGCAAACGATGGATGCAAGGAGCGGATCGCTTAGCGGCCCGAGGTGCCAAGTCACCATCATATTGGCGCCGAGCGCGCCGATGAACCCGGCGACGGACCCTACGGAAAGATCGATATGGCCTGAAACGATGACCAGTAGCATGCCCAGCGCCATCACGATGATAAAGCTGTTTTGCTGGACCAGATTGCTGAGGTTGAGAGGCTTGAACAGGGTCCCGTCAGTG
This sequence comes from Rhizobiaceae bacterium, assembly GCA_051959695.1. Lineage (GTDB taxonomy): Bacteria > Pseudomonadota > Alphaproteobacteria > Rhizobiales > Rhizobiaceae > Mesorhizobium_L. The sequence continues at coordinate 3,122 of JBQCFA010000400.1, read as the reverse complement.
GTGAACTGGAAGAAAAGCATGATCGCGATCAGCGCGAGCACGAGACCGTATTCGCGCAGGTTGGTGACCAGTGCGGAAACCGCGACGCGCTTCGGCCGTGTTTCTTCCGCCACGCCTGTCTGTGGCCCGGGAGCGCTGTCTATGGTCATGCTGCTTGTCCTTCTCCCCGTACGATGGCGCGCATGATTTTCTCCTGGCTCGCTTCGCTGGCGGGCATCTCGCCCACCATGCGCCCCTCGTTCATGACATAGATGCGATCGGAGATGCCGAGCAGTTCAGGCATCTCCGACGAGATCACGATGATGGCTTTGCCTTCGGCGGCGAGGCGGGCGATGATGGTGTAAATTTCGTACTTGGCGCCCACGTCGATGCCGCGTGTCGGCTCGTCGAGAATGAGCACCTCCGGATCGGCGAAAAGCCATTTCGAGACCACGACCTTCTGCTGGTTGCCACCCGACAAATTGCCGGTCACCTGATAGACGCTCGATGCGCGGATGTTCGTCGATTTGCGGTAGTCATTGGCGGCAGCGAGCTCGCGCAGATCATCGATGACACCATGCCTTGATACGCCGCCCAGGTTGGCGAGCGTAATGTTGTGCTTGATGTGATCGATCAGGTTGAGGCCGTATGTCTTACGGTCCTCGGTTACATAAGCGATGCCCTGCTTGACCGCCTTGCTGACGCTGGAGACGTCGATCGGCTTCCCCGCAAGGCGTACCTCGCCGGTTATGTGCCTTCCGTAGGAGCGACCAAACAGGCTCATGGCGAACTCCGTCCGGCCCGCGCCCATCAGGCCCGCAATGCCGACGACCTCGCCCTTGCGCACGTCCATGTCTATGCCCTTGATGACCTGGCGTTCCGCGTGGACGGGATGAAAGACCGACCAGTTCCTGACCTGGAAGATAACATCGCCGATGTTCGGCTTGCGTGGCGGGAAGCGGTCTTCCAACGGGCGTCCGACCATTGACGTGATGATGCGGTCCTCGTTGATGTCCTTCCTCGAGAGCGTCTCGATGGTGCGACCGTCACGGAGAATCGTGACATGATCGGCCACGCGGTTCACTTCATTCAGCTTGTGCGAGATAAGTATCGACGTGATGCCTTGGCGCTTGAATTCGAGCAGAAGATCCAACAGCGCCTGGCTATCCTTCTCCGACAAGCTGGCCGTCGGCTCGTCAAGTATCAGAAGCTGAACTTCCTTGCTCAGGGCCTTGGCGATTTCGACCAGTTGCTGCTTGCCGACGCCGATATTGGTGATCAGCGTCTGCGGGTCTTCGTTCAATCCCACCTTGGAAAGCAGCGCTCGGGTGCGCGTCTCATTGGCGTTCCAGTCGATGACTCCATAACGCGCGTGTTCGTTGCCGAGGAATATGTTCTCGGCGATGGACAGCATGGGCACCAGCGCGAGTTCCTGGTGGATGATCACGATGCCAACGTGCTCGCTGTCGTGGATGCCGCGGAACTGACATTCCTGCCCGCGATAGATGATCTTTCCGTCATAGCTGCCTGAGGGGTAGACCCCCGACAGGACCTTCATCAGGGTGGACTTGCCGGCGCCGTTTTCGCCCACGATGGCGTGGATTTCCCCGTCCTCGACGCTCAGATTGACGTTGGACAGGGCCTTGACGCCCGGAAACGTCTTGGTGATGTCGCGCATCTCCAAAATCGTCGAGGCCATGGGATAAGCTCCTGAAGCCGCAATCAATACCGGTGCTGCAGACCAACGGAAACAGGGTCCCGCGTCGCGGGACCCTGCCTCAATTGAAATCGCAGACTATTTCAGATCCGCGGCCTTTATGTATCCGGAGTCAACCACGATCTTCTGGTAGTTCGACTTGTCCACCTCGACCGGGGTCAAGAGGATGGACGGCACGACCTTCACGTCGTTGTTGTAGGTCTTGGTGTCGAGACCCTCGGGCTTACCCCCGGAGAGCACGGTATCGACCAGCTTGACCGTCGCCTTGGCGAGTTCGCGCGTGTCCTTGAACACGGTAGAATACTGTTCGCCTGCAATGATCGCCTTGATGGAGGCGGTTTCCGCGTCCTGTCCGGTGACGATCGGCCACTGCTGATCCTTGGTGCCATACCCCACGGCGCGGAGCGAGGCGATGATGCCACGTGACAAGCCGTCGTAGGGGGAGAGGACGCCATCAACACGGCTGCCGTTGGAGTAGTTGGCCGAAAGCAGATTATCCATGCGCGCCTGCGCGGTGGCGGCAAGCCAGCGCAAGGTACCGACCTTGTCCATGCCCATCTGGCCGGATTTGATCTTGATGGTGCCATTGTCGATCAGCGGCTGCAGTACCGACATGGCGCCGTTGTAAAAGAAGAAGGCGTTGTTGTCGTCGGGTGAACCACCGAAAAGCTCGACGTTCCAGGGCTTGGTGTTGGGGAAGCGGTCCTTCAGGCCCTTGACCAGCGAATTCGCCTGGATGACCCCGACGCCGAAATTGTCGAATGTCGTATAGTAATCGACGTTCGGCGTCTTCTTGATGAGGCGGTCGTAAGCCACGATCACCACTCCGGCGTCGTTCGCCTTTTGCAGCGCGTCTGACATGGTGGTGCCGTCGATGGAAGCGATGATCAAGGCCTTCGGGCCCTTGGTGATCTCGTTTTCGAGCTGGCTGAGCTGGTTGGGAATGTCGTCCTGAGCGTATTGGAGGTCGACGGTGTAGCCAAGAGCCTCAAGCTGCTTCTTGACGTTGTCGCCGTCGTTGATCCAGCGCTGCGATGTTTTGGTCGGCATGAGGACGCCGACAAGACCCTTGTCCGCCGCATGGGCGGGAACCGAAAGCAGGACCGAAGCCATAGCGAGGCCGGTCAGGAATTTCGTGAACAATCTCAATGTATCCTCCCTTGGAGAAGCCGCCTTGCCGGCCCTCCCACAAAACGAGATGCGAACACAGCCGTATCCCGCCCCCGCGGCAATTTCCGCGGGAACCCGGGGACCATCACCCTCCTCGCCATATCCGTCAAATTCGTTTATTGGATTATGGCATAACCAAAGTGATATGTATGAGCGATAGCGACACCCCATTCGAACCGCAGTTGCAATCGCGCCTCCTGCGCAAGGGATTGAAGCTTTCGCATCTGAGGCTCTTCGCGGCGCTTGCCGATGCGCC
>JBQCFA010000399.1:0-8959 GCA_051959695.1 Rhizobiaceae bacterium | reverse complement strand
GCCAGCGCCAGGAGTGCGAGCACCCCTCTTCGGCTGTGCCGCGTCGCTGCTGCGGATTTCGCTTCCATGCCGCTTGTCTGTAACAGCCCCATTTCCAAGACGCCCCTTTTCGAAGATAGCCCTCTCCGTGTCAACGCGCCGGAGACCGCCTGAGCCACGGTCCCCTTCTATTTCAGTCAGCACGGATTCGACGCAAAGATTGTCGAAACAACGGCATTGCACCGGGGCCGGCTTCGTGAAATGACCTGCCCGGTTTGCAAAGCACGGCCCGGCGAATGACGCGCTCATCCCAGTTTTCCCCTTTCGAGCTCATTGAAGGCGACCGGAATAGGGGGCTCGTTCTTCTCGCGGACCATGCCGGGCGCGGCCTTCCCGAGGAATATGGCAGCCTGGGCCTGCCCGAGACCGAATTCGAACGTCACATCGCCTATGACATCGGCGTCGAGGGGATCACGAAACGGCTCGCGACGCTGACCGGCGCGCCGGCGCTGATGGCGCGCTTCTCGCGGCTCCTCATCGATCCGAATCGGGGCGAGGACGACCCGACACTGATCCGCCAGCTCTATGACGGGACCGTCGTGCCCGGAAATTATCCGATGTCGGCGACGGAGCGGGAACGGCGGCTCGACCGCTTCTACCGGCCCTATCACGATGCGGTGGCTTCGCTTACCGCTTCGGTCGCGACGGAATCGGGCAAGGCGCCATTCCTCTTCTCCGTGCATTCCTTCACGCCGCGCATGCAGGGGTTCGAACGGCCTTGGCATGTCGGCATATTGTGGGATAGCGACAACCGTGCCGTCGACCCGCTGCTTGCCGCCCTGAGGGCCGAGAAGGGCCTCGTCGTCGGCGACAACGAACCTTATGACGGAGCATTACGCGGCGACACGATGTTCAAGCACGCCATCGTCAATGGCTTCGCCCACGCCCTTGTCGAGATTCGCCAGGACCTCATCCGGGACGAGCGCGGCCAGCAGGAATGGGCGGAGCGCCTGGCGCCGATGCTTGAAGCGATCGACGCCAGACCCGATATCCATGAGGTGAAACGGTTCGGCTCCCGCACCGGACCGGTGTAAACGGATCTCGATTGCCATGACCGATCTCACTAAGGAACAGCGGCGCGATTTCGAGGCGGCGGCCTTCCGCACGCTCGTGGCGCATCTCAGGCAACGCACCGACGTTCAGAACATCGACCTGATGAATCTCGCAGGCTTCTGCCGTAACTGCCTGTCGAACTGGTATCGCGAGGCGGCCGAAACAGCCGGCGTCGATCTTTCCAAGGAAGAGGCGCGCGAGATCGTCTACGGCATGCCCTATGAGGAATGGCGCGCGAAGCACCAGAACGAGGCAAGCGAGGCCGGAAAGGCTGCGTTCGAGCGCAACCGTCCAAGGGAATAATGGGCCGCGAACTTGCTTCTCTCCACCCTGTTTGCCCTTGACCCGTCCGACGTCGTCGGGCATCGAAACCGGCCTGTCCTTGCCGCGCCATCCTTGAGTCGCGACGCAGTTTTCCCTGGAGAGTTAAATGGCCGACGAAGTCACCGACAGCAGCCAGACCGTTGCCGCCGGACAGTTGAGGGCGTTCATCGAACGCATCGAACGCCTGGAGGAAGAGAAGCAATCGCTCGCCGACGACATCAAGGATGTATACGCCGAGATGAAGGGCACCGGCTTCGACACCAAGGCCGTGCGGACGATCGTACGGCTGCGCAAGAAGGACCAGGCCGAGCGGCAGGAGGAGGAGGCAATCCTCGATCTCTACAAGGCCGCGCTTGGGATGGCCTGAGCCCGGCGGCGCGGAACCCACCGGTCCTAGACTAAAGAAGCGCCGTCGGCATTTGTCGAAAACCCAAAAGCCTATTATTCCGGAGACGCTGAGCCGATTTCGGAGGATAGGACGTGAAATGCGCGATACTCGACGACTATCAGGAGGTCGCGCTCGGCATGGCCGACTGGAGTATGCTTGCCGGCAAGGTGAGGCTGGAAGCCTTCGCCTCCCATGTCGAGTCGGGCGACCTTGCTGAAAGGCTCGCCGATTTCGAGATCATCGTCGCCATGCGCGAGCGGACGGTCTTCGACGAGGCGCTCCTGTCGCGCCTGCCGAAGCTGAAGCTGCTGGTCACGACCGGCATGAACAACGCCTCGATCGACATGAAGGCGGCGGAGAGGCTCGGCATCCTCGTCTGCGGTACGCGCGGCGTCATGGGCCCTGCCGCGGAGCTGGCATGGGGCCTGCTGCTTTCGCTGACGCGCAACATTCCCGCCGAGGCGGCCAACTTGCGGGCGGGCGGAGAATTCTGGCAGCTCTCCGTCGGGCGGGGTTTGCAAGGCAAGACGCTCGGAGTCGCCGGCATCGGCAAGCTCGGCCGGCTGACCTGCGGTTACGGCAGGGCTTTCGGCATGGACGTCGTCGGCTGGTCGCGCAGCCTGACCGAGGAGAGGAGCCGCGAGATCGGCATCGGCCATGCGCCGACGCTGGATGATCTGCTTGCACGCTCCGACGTGGTGAGCCTGCAACTGACCTTGACAAAGGAAACGCGCGGCATCATCGGCCGACGCGAGATCGGCCTGATGCGGCCGGGCGCGATTCTCCTCACCACCGCACGCGGCCCGCTGGTCGACGAAACGGCTCTGATCGAGGCGCTGCGGCAAGGGCGGCTCTGCGGCGCCGCGCTGGACGTCTTCGACCGGGAACCCTTGCCCACGGACCATCCATTCCGCACCCTGCCAAACGTCGTCGCTACGCCGCATCTCGGCTATGTCACCGAGGAAACCTATCGCGTCTTCTTCGGCGATGCGGCCGAGGACATCGCGGCATGGCTGGCGGGAAGGCCGGAGCGCGCCCTGAACGCGCCGGCGACAGCAAGGGAGGCGTGATGAGTCGGGAAGAGGCAAGCCGGCCCGAAAGCGAATACGATTATATCGTCGTCGGCGCCGGCTCGGCCGGCTGCGTGCTGGCCAACCGGCTTTCCGCGGATCCGAAAAACCGCGTTCTGCTGCTCGAAGCCGGCGGCAAGGACAGCTGGCACTGGATCCATATCCCGATCGGTTATCTCTACTGCATGGGCAATCCGCGCACCGACTGGATGATGCGCACCCAGCCCGACGAAGGTCTCAACGGACGCACCCTCGCCTACCCGCGCGGCAAGGTGCTGGGCGGCTGTTCCTCTATCAACGGCATGATCTACATGCGCGGTCAGGCCAACGACTACGACGGCTGGCGTCAGAAGGGCAATATCGGCTGGGGCTGGGACGACGTGCTGCCCTACTTCCGGAAATCCGAGGACAATTGGCGCGGCGAAAGCGCCCTGCACGGCGCAGGCGGCGAGTGGCGCGTGGAGAAGCAGCGCCTTTCCTGGCCCATTCTCGACTCGTTCCGCGAGGCGGCGAGGGAACTCGGCATTCCAGAGACCGACGATTTCAACACGGGCACCAACGAGGGCGCCGGCTATTTCGAAGTTAACCAGAAGCGCGGCATCCGCTGGAGCACGGCGAAGGCGTTCTTGCGCCCTGCCCTTTCGCGGCCCAATCTCAGGTTGGTCACCGGTGCGCTCACCGAGCGCATCGTTTTCGAGGCCGGCCGCGCCGTCGGTGTCGAGTTCACGCGGGCCGGCGTGACCCATAAGGCGATCGCGAAAGGCGAGGTCCTCCTCGCCGCCGGAGCGATCAACACGCCGAAGCTCATGGAGCTTTCCGGGGTCGGAAGAGGCGAAGTCCTACAGGCGCTAGGCGTGAAGCCCGTAAAAGAGATGAAAGGCGTAGGCGAAAATCTCCAGGACCATCTACAACTGCGCACCATCTACAGGCTCGGCAAGGGGCGTACCTTGAACCAGCGGGCCGGGAACCTGCCGGGCAAGGCATTGCTCGCGCTGGAATACGCACTCTTCCGTTCCGGTCCGCTTTCAATGGCACCGAGCCAGCTCGGAATCTTTACCAAAAGCGACCCGCGCCTGGAGACGCCCGACCTCGAATACCATGTCCAGCCGCTCTCCACCGACAAGCTCGGCGATCCGCTGCACCCCTTCCCAGCCGTGACCGCATCGGTCTGCAATCTCAGGCCCGAGAGCCGAGGCAGCGTGCACATGGCCGAGAAAAAGGCGGACGCCCATCCGCTCATTCGGCCGAACTACCTGTCGACGCCGAACGACCGCGCGGTTGCCGTGCGCTCGCTCAGGCTGACGCGTGAACTGATGAAGACGAAGGCGCTCGCTGCCTTCGCGCCGAGCGAGATGCTGCCCGGAGAGGAATTCCAGAGCGACGAACAATTGGCCGAAAAGGCGGGCGACATCGGCACGACCATCTTCCACCCCGTCGGCACCTGCAAGATGGGCAGCGATCCGCAGGCGGTGGTCGATGCGCGCCTCAGGGTGCACGACATCGACGGCCTGCGCATCGTCGATGCCTCGATCATGCCCACTATCACCTCGGGCAACACCAATTCTCCCGTCATCATGATCGCGGAAAAGGCGTCGGAGATGATCCTTGCAGATGCCAGGCGATAGGCCCAAGGGCCATGACAAGATGGAGCGAGGCCGATGTTCCTGAGCAACCGTGACATGGCTGATCTGGTTGCGTGGCGGCGCAGGCTTCACCAGCGCCCGGAACTTTCAGGCGAGGAGGCCGAGACTGCCAGGGAGGCCGAAGCCTTTCTTTCCTCCACCGCGCCGGATCGCGTGCTGAGTGGCCTCGGCGGTCACGGGCTGGCCGTCATCTACGCGGGCGCCGAGCCCGGCCCGACGGTCCTCTTCCGTGCTGAGCTCGACGCTCTGCCGATCGAGGAGCTTGGTACGTCTCCCCATGTTTCGCAGGTACAGGGCAAGGCGCATCTGTGCGGCCATGACGGCCATATGGCGACCCTCGCAGCACTCGGCCGCGGCCTCGGCCGGCAGCGTCCCAAGCGGGGGCGCGTCGTTCTGATGTTCCAGCCGGCGGAAGAGACAGGCGCCGGCGCGGCCGCCGTGGTCGCCGATCCGCGTTATGCAGCGGAGATCGCGCCTGACTACGCCTTTTCCCTGCACAACTGGCCGGGCATACCGCTCGGCCATGTGTCGGTCGCCCCAGGCCCGGTCAACTGCGCCTCGCGCGGGATGAAGATTGTCCTCGACGGTAAGACCGCGCACGCATCCATGCCGGAAACCGGGATTTCCCCGATGAATGCGGTTTCACGCCTGATGCCTGCACTGACCGCGCTTGGCGGCGGCGATGTCCAATCCTGCGATTTCGCACTGGTGACGGTCACGCATGCCTCGATGGGCGCGGCCGCCTTCGGCGTGGCGCCGGGGCGCGCGGAAATATGGGCGACGCTGCGCACTCTCGTCGATCGACGCATGGACGCGCTCCGCGAATCCGCCGAAGCGCTGTTCCTGCGGGAGGCCGAAACCTCCGGCCTCGCCTTCGACATTTCCTACCAGGACATCTTCCGCCATTGCGAGAACGATCCGGAAGCGGTCGCGCACCTTACCGCAGCGATGCGGGCGGAAGACGTCTCGTATGACGGCAGCGGCCTGCCGATGCGGCCGTCGGAGGATTTTGGCCGCTTCGGCGACACCGCCAAATCGGCGATGTTCTTTCTCGGCTCGGGCCGGAACCATCCGGCCCTGCACAATCCCGACTACGACTTCCCGGACGACCTCATTCCGATCGGCGCGCGGATCTTCATGCGTACCGCGCGCGATCTGCTTGGCTGAACCATGTTGCACCGGGGAAGCGGCCAGCCTTCCCGGCGGGATCGCCAATGCACTTGGAGCTCCGCCGCTACGGCTCAGATGCTGGACGGCCCGTCTGCGATAGCCGCGCGGCGCCGGGCAAGCAGATAGGAGAAGAACGACGCACCCCAAACGAATAGCGTGAACAGGCCGAGTCCCGCCGCGATTGGACGCTCGAAGAAGGCGAGGAAGTTGCCGTCTGACTTGATCATCGAGGTGACGAAGTTCTGTTCCACCATCGGACCGAGCACGATCCCAAGGATGCAAGGAGCGATCGGGATGCCGTTCTCCTCCATGACGAAGCCGAGTATGCCGAAGATCAGCATAACGGAGACGTCGAAGGTCGCGTTGTTGGTGGCGAACGCCCCGACGACGCAGAAGGAGAGGATGATCGGCATCAATACTTTCGGCGGGACGCGCAGAATCTGCTTGGCGAGCTTGATCGCGCCCCATCCGAACGGAACCATCACCAGGTTGGCCAGGATAAAGATGAGGAAGATCGCGTAGATTGTCTGAGGGTTGGTGAGGAACAGCGTCGGCCCGGGATTGACGCCCTTTACGTAGAGGACGCCGATGACGATGGCCGTGATGGAGTCGCCGGGAATGCCGAAGACAAGCGCCGGCACCCAGGCGCCGCCAAGCGCGGCGTTGTTCGCCGATGTCGATTCGACGATGCCTTCCAGATGCCCGGTACCGAATTTCTCGGGCGTACGCGAGAATTTGCGGCTGACGGCATAGGCGACCCAGGCAGCGATATCGGCGCCTGAGCCCGGCAGGATGCCGATCGCCGTACCGAGGATGTTACCGCGCAGTTGCTGCGGCCAGTATCGCACGAACAGCCGCCCCCATCCCTTGAACAGATTGCCCACCGACGCCTGCGGCACCGGCAGATTGCGCGCGCCGCTCGCCGCCGCCCTCAGCACTTCCGAAACCGCGAAGAGACCGATCATCGCCGAGATGAAGTCGATGCCGCCCATCAGGTTGACGTTGCCGAAGGTGAAGCGCGGCACACCGGCGGGGTTGTTCAGCCCTATCGTCGATACGAACAGGCCAATCAAAAGGCTGACCAGGCCTTTCAGGGGCGCGCCGGTACCGATGAAGGTGGCGCATGTCAGTCCCAGCAGCGCCATCCAGAAATATTCGAAGGAGGAGAATTTCAACGCCACTTCGGCCAATGAGGGCGCCAGGAACATCAGGACGACGGTGCCGAAGAGTCCGCCGAAGGCGGAGAAGAGCAGGTTGGCGCCAAGAGCCCGTTCGGCCTCGCCCTTCTGCGTCATGCGAAAGGCCTCGTCGGCGTAGGCAGCCGACGCGGGCGTGCCGGGAATGCGCAACATCGTGCCTGGAATGTCGCCGGCGAAAATCGCCATGGCCGAGCATGTGATCATTGCGCCGATGGCGGGCACCGGGTCCATGAAGAAGGTCGTCGGCACCAGAAGTGCGATCGCCATGGTCGCGGTCAGGCCCGGGACCGCCCCGACGAAAAGGCCGAAGACAGCCGCTATGGTGATCGTGGTGATGACGTTCCAATGCAGGATGAGCCCGAAGGCGGCTTCCAGAGTGCCCATGTCAGAACCGATATCCCGATAGGAAGCCCCAGGGCAGCGGGACCTGAAGCAGGTCGCTGAAGGACCATTGCAGCACGAGCGATGTCACGATCGCGATGACGATCGCCGCGAGCCAGCCGACGCGCAGCAGTTTCAGATCGAGAAGAAGAACGAGCGTCATTGTCGGGATGAAGCCGAGGAACCTGACGGCGAGGATGTAGAAAACGACCGACGCGATGAACAGAAGTATCCGGATGTAGCCGCGCCAGTCGCGCGCCCATCCGGCGAAGCTCATGACCCCACCTCCCTGGCTGAGACCGGAGACGACCAGCACGAGCGAGCAGAGCCCGATGCCGACCGCGACCAAAGTCGGAAAGACGGAAGCGCCGTATTCCTGACCAGGGATTGCCGGGAAGCGCTGCGACCAGAGTCCTACCACGATCGAAAAGACCAGGAGAAGGGCTCCCAATGCGGCGTCGTTGAAGCGCATGGCTGTTCCAGATGAATGTGTCGGCAGGGCTGCCCGGTCCCCTCTGGGCCGGGCAGCGGCACGGCTAGCGCCGGATTACTTGATCAGACCGACCTGTTTCATGACCTTGCCAAGCGTGTCGTTGCTCTCCTTCATGAAGGAGGCGAAATCATCGCCGGACGCCCAGCGCGTGCCAAAGCCCTGCTTTGACATGAAGGATTTGTACTCGTCGCTCTTGTAGACCTTGTCGAGGGCGGCAATCAGCGTCTTTGCCTGATCCTGGGCAATGCCCTTGGGCGCGACGATTCCGCGCCAGGCTCCGATGGTCCAGCTCACGCCAACGGCCTCTTTCGTCGTCGGCACGTCGGGGAAGGCCTCGTTGCGTTTCTCGGACATGACGGCCAGCGACCTCACGCGACCGGCGCTGAGCAGCGAGCGGGCCTCTGGGATCGAACAGGGGACGATGGAGACGCCGCCTGCGACCAGATCCTGCAGGCCAGGCGCGGCACCGTTGCTTGGCACCCACGGCACGGCGGACGCGTCGATGTCCAGCTTGGAAAGCAGGCCGGCGATGGCCAATTGCCAAATGCCTCCCTGGCCCGTGCCGGAAGCCTTGTACTTGCCTGGATTGGCCTTAATCTCCGCGATCAGCGACTTCAGGTCCTTCCAGGGCGAGTCGGCGCTGACCTGGACGGCGCCCGGATCCTCGTTCATCAGGGCCAGTGGCGTATAGGCCGTGTAGTCGAGCTTGGTCAGGCCCTGCCAGTGCATCATGTTGATCTCGACCGTCGCCATGCCGATCGTGTAGCCGTCAGGGTCCGCGTCGGCGATGGCCGTGTGACCGACGACGCCGGAACCGCCGGTGCGGTTGACGACGTTGACCGGCTGGCCGAGGTCCTTCTGCAGAAGCGAGGCGATGATGCGCGCCGTGGCGTCAGTTCCGCCACCCGCTCCCCACGGAACGATCAGCGTGATCGGCCGATCGGGGTAGGAACCCGCCATCGCCAGGCTTGCCGGCATGGCGAGCACGGCAAGAGCGCCGATAGTTAGCCGGCGCAGTATGCGTCCAAAATTCATCAGTCCTCTCCTCCACTCTGCGTGGACCTTTCGATCCGAGTACAGAGTAGGCAGATGAGGAGAAGTGCGTCAATTGCACCGCGCCGCTGCAGCGCGGTGCGTCATCAGGCTGGCTCGAAATCGAGCGCCACGCCGTTGATGCAGTAGCGCAGGCCGGTCGGCGG
>JBQCFA010000398.1:0-10707 GCA_051959695.1 Rhizobiaceae bacterium | reverse complement strand
GGCAAGGCCATGGAGGAGAAGAAGCGCATACTCTCCACCCATTTCCCGACCCATGTCCCGCGCGCGCTGGACGAGGCGTTGCGGCAAAGGTTCCAGAACATCTATTTGCCGCGCGCGCCGGGGTGAAGCCGAAGCGCTTGCCGGACACGTGGGCCTGCCCCCAAGTTCGTAGTGACGAATTAACGGTCGGCTGCGTTGGCCCAACCCCGAAGGGGCCGCGCTGAAATCCGCCATTTTGTCGTCGCTCGTCGTCGAATATGCGCTGCATGTCCTTCCTCCTCGCTCCTAAAACTGGCGGTTTTCCGCTGCGGCGCCACCAATCGTTAATTCATCACTACGACCTAGAGGTGCGGCAGGCCCAGCAGACGGCGCACCGCGCGTGCGATCGCCAGTGCGCGGGACCGGCGTAGCAGGTTGTTTTCCGCAGCGAGCGCTTCATTCTCCCGGACAAGGCGGTCGCGGTCCCTTAGAAGGGGCCGGATATCGGGATCGGCAAGCGCCTCCGCGCCTATCCAGCGGTGGGGATGACCTTCACGCGCCAGCCGCTCGAAGCACTCGGCAATGACGACGCCGCTGTCATGTGGCGATCGCGGCGCATAATGATAGCTCTGCCCGGGCCGGTCGACGCTGATCCGATCGAGGATGAAGTGCTGGAAGAAAAGCCGCTCCTCTGTCGTCGAGCAGGCCGGGAGTACCGCTTCCAACCATCCGGTGAACATGGTCGTCCACGATGCCCGCTTGCGCTCGTCGGTCCAATCGAACCATTGCTTGTGGTAATTTCCCTCGTGGTCAAGCCGATAGTAGAGGGGCTCCGGCACGCGTATGAACGCTCCCCAGCGCAGGACCTTGGCCAACCAGACGAAGATTTCGGAAAGCGCCCGGAACTCGTCGGCGCGCACCAGGCCGGCTTGCTCGATTGCGGCTTGCCGAAAAAGGCCCCGCACTGCCACGGGCTGCTTCTGCTCGATGAATTGCCGCAGGCGCTGGAGCGTATCGCCTTCGATCGAGGGTGCGATATCAAGATCGCCACGACCGCCGACCCATTGACAATCCGCGTAGACCGCCGCGGCGTCCGGACGCGCCTCGGCAAGCTCGACTAGCCTCTCGAAGAATTCCGGCGCGGTGGTGTCGTCGTGCTGGCGATAGCAGAAGAATTCGCCGATCGGCTGTTGCAGCAGCCAGTTGAAATTGCCGAACCAGTCTAGCCGCTCCTGATGGACGACCACGCGGAATCGGTCATCGGTGAGGAAGGGGCGGCAAGCTTCCGCGCTCTGCTCATCCGCGCCGTCGACCGAGATGATGACCTCGAAATCGGTGAAGGTCTGCGCCTGCAGCGACCGCAACGCGTCCGCCACCTGGTCCCGGCCCCGATAGAGAGGCATGCCAACGGTGATTCGCCTGGTCATGCGTCCTCTTCCCGGCGCTCATGCGCTCGCCACAATCCGATTGGCACATTTCTCCGCGAAATAGGGCGCCATCGTCAATTTGCCGGGATCGACCGAATGGTACCGGTTCCGGGAATGGACTCCGATTTCGTAGCGCTTGTGAAGCTCGCTTTGGGGATCGTAGATGTCGGTCTCTCCCCACGCCACGATCGCGCCGCCCTTCACCCATACATCTTCAAGCTTCGTCACTTCGATGGGCATGATAGCGCGTACGATTTCCGACATTGCGGCGATGGTGCCGCGAGCGATTTCGGAGTGAAGCGGTTCCGGGGGGTGGGTAGGCCAGACCGGGGGCACGATCGTATTTGAAATCTCCCTGACGCAGGACGGGTACCAGGTGAGATAGGTGGTCCGGTCAGGATAGCTGACGACCTCGCCGAACGGCCCCGATATGAAGGTGGCGCTGGGCGGCCGGGGCAAAGAGTCCGGCCAGGAGAAGCCCACTCCGTATTTGAGCCGGTAGAGCCAAGGCCTGCCTGGTACCAGCCCCACTGTCTCGTCCACGGCCAGCCTGCTCTCCCAGAGCGCGTTCACGACATGATCGAAACGTTCCGGCTTCTCGTCCTTTTCGCATCTAGTCGTGACCGTTACCCCTGCCGCCGCTTCGGAAGCGCTGAGCACTTCATGCGACAGACGCAGTTCGATCCGAGGATGCACGGCGATCGTGCGGATCATAAGGCGCGCCAGTTCGAGAGGATCGATGGCGATCTCCGGCGTGTCGAACACGGCCACGGCCTTGGATGGATCGAAGGAGGACGCCCGCTCCTCAAGTGACCACTCCCGCGGCGCCGGCGAAAGGTCGCGGCCGAAATAGGCATCTCGGCGGCCGGCAGAAGCCGTGACGATCAGCCGATGGACAGCCGCGAAATAGTCGCGCACTTCCGCCGCGCTGTGCTGGCTGTCGCGATGGACGACATAGGCGGCGGGGGCGGAGGTGGCCAGGCTCCCGACATGCACGCCGAGATGATGGCTCAGGAACGGTGCGAATGCCAGCGCGCCCTCGATCATGGTCCTGGCCGTGGCCAACGACGGATCGGCAGCATACATCCAGCCGAGATGGATCTTGCCTTCGTTGGCTATCGCGGTCCTGCTGAGGATGGAACTATTGCGTTCGAAAAGAACCACTGGCCAGCCTCGGTTGGCCAGCGCCAGTGCAACGCAGCAGCCCTGCAAGCCGCCGCCGAGAACTGCGACCGTCATGAATCCGTCACCTCGTGCCGGGCGGACAGATACCGTCGGCGCCCGAACCGTGCAACGGTCCGCCTGCTGCGGCAGCGAGATGTCGCTCTCCTGTGCCTCCTCCCTGCACCTTGGTGCGATGGACAGCTTTCCGGCCATGCGCTAGGTCAGCCTATCCGTTCCGCAGGAGGGAAGCGTCATGGCGATGGACATGCAGGGCGAAGAGCGCATCGAGGCGCCGATCGCGAAAGTCTGGAAAGCGCTCAACGATCCCGCCATACTGAAGGACTGCATCCCCGGCTGCCAGAGCCTGGAGAAGAAGTCCGACACCCACCTCGAAGCGGTCGTCTCACTGAAGATCGGGCCGATCAAGGCCAAGTTTCAGGGCGCGGTCGAGCTCAAGAATCTGAAGCCGCCGCATTCCTACACCATCCAGGGCGAGGGCAAGGGCGGCATTGCCGGCTTTGCCAAGGGCGGCGCCGACGTGGCGCTGAAGGAGGACGGCGCCGACGCCACCATCCTCACCTACAAGGCGAAAGCCGATGTTGGCGGCAAGATGGCGCAACTGGGCAGCCGGCTGATCGATTCCACTTCCAAGAAGCTCGCCGGCCAGTTCTTCGATACTTTCAACAAGAAGGTCAGCGGTTCGTAGGCAGGGCCACTCCTAGCGCCCCCTGAAGTGCGGCTGGCGCTTCTGCAGGAAGGCGGAAACGCCTTCCTTGTAGTCGTCGGTGAAGCCGGCTTCGCGCTGCAACTCCTGTTCGACCTCCAATTGCTGGTCGAGCGAGTTGGTCGATGCGGCCTGGATGGCCTCCTTCGTCAGCGCATAGCCACGCGTCGGTCCCTTGGCAAAGCCTTCCGCCAATGCGGTCGCCTCCGCCATCAACTCGTCGTCGTCGACGGCGCGCCAGATCAGCCCCCAATCGGCGGCCTGCTCGGCGGAAAGCGGATAGGCCGTCAGCGCCAGCGCCTTGGCGCGCGCCTCGCCCAGATGCCGCGTCAGCCAGTAGGTGCCGCCGGCGTCGGGGATCAGGCCGATCTTCGAAAAGGCCTGGATGAACTTCGCCGATTTCGCCGCGAGAACGATGTCGCAGGCGAGCGCGATATTGGCGCCCGCGCCGGCGGCGACCCCATTCACCGCGCAGATCACCGGCATTTCCATCGACCGCAGCAGCCGCACGAGCGGCGCATAATGGGCCGCCAACGTCTTGCTGAGGTCCGGTCGCTCGCCGAGCATGGAACTGCGTTCGGACAGGTCCTGGCCGGCGCAGAAGCCGCGACCGGCGCCCGTGAGCACGACGGTGCGGCAATCCCTGTCTGCGACGCAGGCCTCGAGCGCCGTCCTCAGCTGCTCGTGCTGTTCGACATTGAAGGAATTGAGCCTGTCCGGGCGGTTGAGCGTCAGGATCGCGTAACCGTCCCTGCGCTCGTGAAGTACAAGCTGCTCGCCCATTCGCGTCTCCCCGAAATCGATCGGACCCTGTGTTGCACGCCGCCGCCGCCTCATCAACCACGCCGAGCCAGATCCCCGGGCAACCCGGCTGCAGGCGCCGGAACCCGGGCCTATTCGAACACGATCGCGGGCGTCGCGCTCATTGACCGCTCCGCCTCGAGCCGTGCCCACACCTTCGCGGCGATATCGCGGTAGATACGTGCGTGCGGACCGTCCGGCTCGCTGGCCACCACCGGCGCGCCCTCGTCGGACGTCTCGCGTATCCTCATTTCGAGCGGCACCTCCCCAAGGAAGGTGACGCCGACGCGCTCGGCTTCCCGCCTCGCCCCGCCATGGCCGAAGATGTCGTAACGCTTGCCGGTGTCTGGCGCGATGAAGTAGCTCATGTTCTCGACGATGCCGAGCACCGGCACGTCGACCTTGCGGAACATGTTGAGCCCCTTGCGTGCGTCGATCAGGGCCAGGTCCTGCGGCGTCGAGACGATCACGGCGCCGGCGAGCGGCACCTGCTGCGCCATGGTGAGCTGCGCGTCGCCCGTTCCGGGCGGCATGTCGACGACCAGCACGTCGAGCTCGCCCCATTCGACCTCGCGCAGCATCTGCGTCAGCGCCGAGACGACCATCGGCCCGCGCCAGATCATCGGCGTGTCCTCGCCCACGAGGAAGCCCATCGACATGACGTTGAGGCCGTATTTCCGCATCGGCTTCAGCGTACGGCCGTTCACTGTCTCCGGCTTGCCGGAGATGCCGAGAAGCCGCGGCATGGACGGCCCGTAGATGTCGGCGTCGAGGATGCCGACTTTCAGACCGTTGGCGAGGAGGCCGAGGGCTAGGTTCACTGCTGTCGTCGATTTGCCGACGCCGCCCTTGCCCGATGCGACCGCTACGATCGACTGTATGCCCGGCACGCCGCGCTTTGCCGATTGCTGCCCGGAAGGGGCGGGCCCATGCCCGTGGCGGGGAGCGGGGGCGGCAGGCCGCGACGGAGCCGGACGCGGGGCAGGAGAGCTTTGGCCCGCCTTCTTTTCCGCCGTCAGCGCGACCACGGCGCCGGCTACATCGGGAAGTCCTTTCACCGCCTGTTCGGCGGCTTCGCGCATCGGTTCCAGTTCCTGCGCCTTGTCGGCGGGTACCGTGATGGAGAAGAACACCTTGCGGTCGGCGATGAACACGTCCGAGACCAGGCCCAGGCTGACCACGTCGCCCGATAGCCCTGGTACGGAGATGGATTTCAGCCGCTCGAGCACGGCTTCCTTGGTGATGGACATGGTTTCGGCTTCGTTTCCCGCTTCGCTCCCAGATAATGCGTTTCCCGCGTCGGACCAAGCGCGCTGTTATCTGGCCCATCTGAAAATGGCGTCCCGTGGTCCGGGCGGATCGCCTGGCGCCGCCGCCTCGTGCTTCGCCGATGGCGAGCAGCCGAGATTGACAACCCCGTTGCCGAGTGCCTTCCTTATGCCACCGAAGCCTTACGGCTACCCTCAAAGGAGGTTCGCATGATTTTCACGCTGCAGGCCTTCACCATTTTCCACGTCATCATTAGCCTCGTCGCCATCCTCGCCGGATTGATCGTTCTGTACGGATGGCTGACCGCCAGGAGGCTCGACGGCTGGACCCTGGTCTTCCTGCTTTTCACCCTTGCCACCAGCGTGACCGGCTTCCTCTTTCCGTTCCATGGTTTTACGCCCGCGATCGGCACCGGCATCCTTTCGGTCTTCGTGCTGGCCGCCGCCTTCGCAGGGCTCTACGCCTTCCATCTCAACGGATCGTGGCGCTGGATCTACCTCGTGTCGGCGGCGATCGCGCTGTACCTGAATGTCTTCGTTCTGGTCATTCAGGCGTTCCTGAAGATCCCCACCCTGCATGCGCTGGCCCCAAACGGCAACGAGGCGCCCTTCGCGGTCGTGCAGGGCATCGTGCTTCTCCTGTTCGTGATCGGTGGGGTCCTTGCGGTGCGGCGCTACCGCCCGGCCGCGCCTCTCGGAAGTTGAAGGATCGGTTCAGGCGAACGCTACTTCAATGTGTCTGTCCGTCTGAGAAACGATCCGGCATTTGCGCTCGAAATTGTCCGCACGGATGGCGAGGGTGAATTCCGAGGGAATGCCGTCCGTGTGGATGACGTCTAGTCCCGCGCCGGCTTCTCCCAAGGAACGAACCGTACAGTCGATCGTGGAGGAGCGGTGGTTGAAGATGATGCGCCCCGCTTTCAGCACGCGCCGACGCGTCTGATCGACTGCTTCCGCGGCTCTCCGCCAGGCGACGCAGCAATTGCGGCCAGCCGCCTTGGCTTTGTAAAGTGCCACGTCCGCATGGACGAGCAGCGTCTCGAGGTCCTTGGTCTCGATATCGAGCGACGCGATGCCGAAGCTCGCGGTGATGCCGATCCGTTCCTCTCCGGCGGTGAAGCCGAGCTTCTGGATGGCGGATCGTAACTTTTCTGCCGTCTCCAAAGCGCCGGCCCGGTCGGTATGCGGCAGCAGGACGCAGAATTCCTCCCCGCCCAGACGTCCCAGATGGTCGGTCCCGCGTTGCGTCTCCAGGCAACGCTGCGCCGTACCCCGCAACACACTGTCGCCGACGCCGTGTCCGAAGCGGTCGTTGATCGACTTGAAGTGATCCAGATCGATGGCGATCAGGCTGAGATTGTGCTTGTGCCGCAGCGCGAGGCCGATTGCCTTCTCGGCCTCTTCACGAAAGGCTCCGCGCGACATCAGGCCTGTCAGATTGTCGGTCACGGCAAGTTGGCGGAGCTCGAGCTCGTCCATGGTGACCCGGGCAAGGTCGGAGAGGATATCGGTCTCGCGGTCGCTGAAGGCGCGTGGCTCTGGCCCCAGCGCACACAAGGTGCCGATATTGTGCCCGTCATGTGTGGTCAGCGGCATACCGGCGTAGAACCGGATATGCCCGGCGGCGACATGCGCAACTTCGCTGAAGCGGGGATCGTCCCGAAGGTCGGGGACGATAAGCGGCTGTGAGCTGCGGATCGTGAGGTTGCAGAACGAATCCCGTCTGGCGACCTCGTCCCGGTCGGTCCCTTCGGACGCCTTTATCCACTGTCGATGTCCATCGATAAGCGACACGACGCCGATCGGCACGTCGAAGATATTGCGGATCAGCCGGGCGATCCGGTCAAACCCTTCTTCCCTCGGGGAATCCAGGATGTCCAGACGGTGCAACGCCTCAAGCCGCGCCGCTTCCGATTTGTCGCGATCTGACTGCGCCGGTGGGGTTTCCAAAGCTTCCAGGGGCATGAAACTACCTTCTATTCCTGCCCTGCTTTCCGCCCCGCGCTGTCTGACCCTCAGCCTGGGGCCCAAATCTTATCAAAGGGTTACCGGCGCGAGCAAAGTTGCGTCGTTCTCCCGACCGGAGAAATGGAAGCATTTGCCGAACCGTTCCTGCTGTGCAAACGATGGCGAAGATGTCCGGGCCTGAGCCATGATCGACAAACTCGAATTCTTCATCGCCCTTGCAAAGGAACAGCATTTCGGACGCGCCGCGGTCGAGTCCGGCGTAACGCAACCGACCCTTTCCGCCGCCATCAAGCACCTCGAGGAGCAACTCGGCGTCATGCTGGTCAAGCGTGGCTCCCGTTTCCAGGGCCTGACGCCGGAAGGCGAACAGGTGCTAGCCTGGGCAAAGCGCATCGTCGGCGATACGCGCACCATGCGCGAGGAAATGCGGGCGGCGAGACGGGGTCTGTCCGGTCGCATCCGCATCGCCGCCATTCCGACCGCGCTGGCGATGGCGCCTCTCCTGACCACGCCTTTCCGCGACAAGCATCCCGGAGTGACCTTCTCGATACTGTCGCGGACCTCGATCGAGGTCTTGTCGCTGCTCGGCAATTTCGAGATCGAGGCGGGCATCACCTATCTCGACAACGAGCCGCTCGGCCGGGTGACCAGCGTTCCGCTCTACTCCGAGCGCTACCAACTCATCACCGCAGCCGGCAACGTTCATTCCGATCGCAAATCGGTGACGTGGGAGGAGGTCAGCCGGCTGCCGCTTTGCCTGCTCACCCCGGACATGCAGAACCGCCGCATCATCGATCAGCATCTGGCTGAAGCCGGCGAGCACGCGCGTCCGACGCTGGAATCCAACTCCATGATCGTGCTCTTTTCCCACATACGGACGGGAAAATGGGTTTCCATCATGCCGGTCAACCTCACGGAAACGTTCGGTTTTTCCGAGCCTATCCGGGCGATACCGATCATCGAACCCGACGCGCGCCATCTCGTGGGGCTCGTCGTTGCGCAACGCTCGCCGCATACGCCGCTGGTCGCGGCGCTGCTGGACGAGGCGATGACGCTGGCGGACAACATGAAAGCCCGGCGTTGACCTAGAAAGGCTTAAGGCCATCTTGATAGGATTTTTCTATCGAGCAACGAGTCTGCGCTATTGATCGAGCGGGTTTCCTTTGGTTTCATAGGAGCTTAGCGCGATATGCGCGATTGAAGGGAGGCGCTGCATGGCGACGCAGCACGCGGGTACCGATATCGCAACGAGAACCCTTGCAATCGTCGGCGAGTGGGAAACTGCGGAAGGACCGCTTCTGCCGATATTGCACGGCGTGCAGGAGGAGTTTGGCTACGTGCCTGACGAGGCGCTGCCGGTGATCGCCAGGGCCCTCAATCTCTCCCGCGCGGACGTCTACGGCGTTGTAAGCTTCTACCACGATTATCGCAGCCAGCCGGCGGGTCGGCATGTGCTCAAGGTATGCCGCGCCGAATCCTGCCAGGCGATGGGCGGCGACGAGATGGCCGACCGGCTGCGCTCCGCGCTCGGCGTCGATTGGCACCAGACCACCAGGGACGGTGCGGTGACGCTGGAGCCGGTTTATTGTCTCGGCCTGTGCGCCTGCTCGCCGACGGCGATGCTCGACGGCGAGGTTATCGGCCGTCTCGACGAGGAAAAGATCGGCGAGATCGCCGCGGAGGTGCGTGCGTGAGCGTGACGGTCTACGTTCCCAGGGATTCCGGAGCGCTGGCGCTGGGCGCCGGCAAGGTCGCTGGCCTTGTCGCACGGGAAATCGAGGCGCGCGGTCTTGATGCGAAGCTCGTGCGCAACGGTTCGCGCGGCCTTTACTGGCTGGAACCCATGGTCGAGGTCGAGACGGCTTCCGGCCGGGTCGCCTACGGGCCGGTGACGACGAAGGACATTGCTTCCCTGTTCGATGCGGATTTCCTGTCCGGCGGCATGCATGAGCTGGCGCTCGGCGATCCGGAGAAGATTCCGTATCTGGCGCGGCAGACGCGGCTGACCTTCGCGCGGGTCGGCATCGTCGATCCCGTTTCGCTCGAGGACTACAAGGCGCATGGCGGGCTCGCCGGGCTGGACAGGGCGCTGGCGATGACGGCGGACGAGATCGTCCAGCAGGTAACGGATTCCGGTCTGCGCGGACGCGGCGGCGCTGGTTTCCCGACCGGCATCAAGTGGAAGACTGTGCTCGATGCGCACGGCGAACAGAAATACATCGTCTGCAACGCGGACGAGGGCGACAGCGGCACCTTCTCCGACCGTATGGTCATGGAAGGCGACCCTTTCGTGCTGATAGAAGGCATGACGATCGCCGCCATCGCGGTCGGTGCGACCAGGGGCTACATCTATCTACGCTCGGAATATCCGCATGCCGCCGAGGTCCTGGACGAGGCGCTCGTCGTGGCCCGCCAGGCCGGTATGCTCGGCGGTTCGGTCCTCGGATCGAAACACGCCTTCGACATCGAGTTGAGGATCGGCGCCGGCGCCTATGTGTGCGGCGAGGAAACCTCCCTGCTGAACAGTCTCGAAGGCAAGCGCGGCGAGGTCAGGGCGAAGCCGCCTCTACCGGCACACAAGGGCCTGTTCGGCCGGCCGACCGTCATCAACAACGTCATCTCGCTGGCCTCGGTGCCGAGCGTGATGGAAAAGGGCGCCGCCTACTACAAGGATTTCGGCCTCGGCCGCTCGCGCGGGACCATTCCCATCCAGATCGCCGGCAACGCCAAATATCCTGGCCTTTTCGAGGCGGCGTTCGGCATGACGCTGGGGGAGATCGTGGACGACATCGGCGGCGGCACGAGATCCGGCCGGCCTGTGCGCGCCGTGCAGGTGGGCGGGCCGCTCGGGGCCTACTTCCCGCGCGAACTCTTCGACACGCCCTTCGACTACGAGGCGTTCGCGGCGAAGGACGGCCTGATCGGTCATGCCGGCATTGTCGTCTTCGACGACACGGTCGACATGCTGAAGCAGGCGCGTTTCGCCATGGAGTTCTGCGCGGTCGAGAGTTGCGGCAAATGCACGCCGTGTCGTGTCGGAGCGGTGCGCGGCGTCGAGGTCGCGGACAGGATCGCGCGGGGTATCGAGCCGGAGAAGCAGGTCGCGCTACTGGAAGACCTCTGCAACACGATGAAGTTCGGATCGCTTTGCGCGCTCGGCGGTTTCACCCCATATCCGGTGATGAGCGCGCTCAGGCATTTTCCGGAGGATTTCCGCCCGCATCCGATACGCGAGGCGGCCGAATGATTTTCAAGGGAGCTTTGTGATGTCTCTCATTCATGAAACCGACTACGGCACCCCGGCCTCGAATGCCGGCAAGCAGGTGACCCTGACGGTCGACGGCCAGTCGGTCACGGTTCCCGAAGGCACTTCGAT
>JBQCFA010000397.1:0-3720 GCA_051959695.1 Rhizobiaceae bacterium | reverse complement strand
GGGCCTGGTGCAGAACGACATCAAGCGCGTCATCGCCTATTCGACCTGCTCGCAGCTCGGCTACATGTTCGTGGCGCTCGGCGTCGGCGCCTATGGCGTCGGCATCTTCCACCTGTTCACGCACGCCTTCTTCAAGGCGCTGCTGTTCCTAGGCTCCGGCTCGGTCATCCATGCCGTGTCCGACGAGCAGGACATGCGCAAGATGGGCGGACTGAGGAAGCTCATCCCGATCACCTACTGGATGATGGTCATCGGCACGCTGTCGCTGACCGGCGTCGGCATCCCGCTGACGATCGTCGGCACGGCCGGCTTCATCTCCAAGGACGCCATCGTCGAGGCCGCCTTCTCTGGGCAGAACGCGGCCGCGACGTTCGCCTTCATCCTGTTGACCGTCGCTGCAGCCTTCACCGCCTTCTATTCGTGGCGGCTGATATTCATGACTTTCCATGGCAAGCCGCGGGCCAGCCACGAGGTCATGCACCACGTGCACGAATCGCCTCCGGTGATGCTGATCCCGCTCTTCGTGCTCGCTGCCGGCGCGCTGTTCGCCGGCGCGGTGTTCGAGGTGCCGTTCATCGGCGAGGGCTACCACGAGTTCTGGCGCACGGCGCTGTTCGCGGCTTCGGGCAACGACATCATGGAGACGTTCGAGCATTCGCCCCTGCTGGTGAAGCTAGCTCCCTTCATCGCCATGCTGATCGGCACCTGGGTCGCCTGGGTCTTTTATGTTCGTTCGCCAAGGAAGCCGCACGAGCTGGCCGAGCAGCATCGCGGGCTTTATGCCTTCCTGCTCAACAAATGGTACTTCGACGAGGTCTATGATTTCCTCTTCGTCCGCCCGGCCAAGCGCCTCGGCTACTTCCTGTGGAAGCGCGGCGATGGAACGGTGATCGACGGGTTCGGCCCGGACGGCGTCTCGGCCTGGGTGATCGACGTGACGAACCGCGTCGTCAAGCTGCAGACCGGCTATCTCTATCACTATGCCTTCGTGATGCTGATCGGCATCGTCGCGCTCATCACCTGGATGATGCTCGGGAGTTCCTTCTAAATGACCGATTGGCCAATACTCTCGACGGTGACCTTCCTGCCGCTGGTCGGTGTGGTCCTCATCCTGTTCATCCGGGGCGAGAGCCGCGCCGCGCTGAAGAACATCCGCATGATCGCGATGTTCACCACCGTGATCACCTTCCTCGTCTCGCTCCTCGTCTGGGTCGGCTTCAATCCCGCCGATGCGGGTTTCCAGATGGTGGAGAAGCACGGATGGCTGGATTCGGGAATCTCCTACCACATGGGCGTCGACGGCATCTCCATGCTGTTCGTGATCCTGACCACCTTCCTGATGCCGTTCGCGATCCTGGCCAGCTGGGAATCGATTCAGAGCCGCGTCAAGGAATACATGATCGCCTTTCTCGTGCTGGAGACGCTGATGGTCGGCGTGTTCTGCGCGCTCGACATCGTGCTCTTCTACGTCTTCTTCGAGGCGGGCCTGATTCCGATGTTCATCATCATCGGCGTCTGGGGCGGCAAGCGACGCGTCTATGCCTCGTTCAAGTTCTTCCTCTACACGCTGCTCGGCTCGGTGCTGATGCTGCTCGCCATCATGGCGATGTTCTGGCAGGCCGGCACGACCGACATCCCGACGCTCCTGACCCATGATTTCCCGGTGTCGATGCAGCCATGGCTGTGGTTCGCCTTCTTCGCTTCCTTTGCGGTGAAGATGCCGATGTGGCCGGTGCACACCTGGCTGCCGGATGCGCATGTGGAAGCGCCGACCGCCGGCTCCGTCATCCTGGCGGCGATCCTCCTGAAGATGGGCGGCTACGGCTTCCTGCGCTTCTCGCTGCCGATGTTCCCCGATGCCTCGGCGATGTTCGCGCCCTTCATCTTCACGCTTTCCGTCGTGGCGATCGTTTACACGTCGCTGGTGGCGCTGATGCAGGAGGACATGAAGAAGCTGATCGCCTATTCCTCCGTCGCCCATATGGGCTTCGTGACGATGGGCATCTTCGCCATGAACCACCAGGGCATCCAGGGTTCGCTGTTCCAGATGATCTCGCACGGGCTTGTCTCCGGCGCACTGTTCCTTTGCGTCGGCGTCGTCTACGACCGCATGCATACTCGCGACATCGACGCCTATGGCGGCCTCGTCAACAACATGCCGAAATACGCCGTCGCGATGCTGGTCTTCACAATGGCGAATGTCGGGCTGCCGGGCACGAGCGGCTTCGTCGGCGAGTTCCTGACGCTGCTCGGCGCGTTCCAGGTCAACACATGGGTGGCGCTGTTCGCCACCACCGGCGTCATCCTGTCGGCGGCCTACGCGCTCTGGCTATACCGGCGCATCATCTTCGGCGTGCTCTCCAAGGAGAGCCTCAAGGGCCTGCTCGACCTCTCCACGCGGGAGAAGTTCATCCTCTATCCGCTGGTGGCATTGGTGATCTTCTTCGGCGTCTATCCGACGCCGATCCTCACCGCCACCGCGACCTCCGTCGACGCCCTGGTCAACAACGTCACCGTCTCCATCCAGGCGGGACACCGCACCGCCTCGGCGCAGCAACAGGCAATCGCCCGATGAACGCAGACCTCTCCACAAGCCTCTCGCTGACGCTGCCGGAGCTAATTCTCGCCGTCGGCGCGATGGCCATCCTGATGATCGGCGTCTATGCGGGACGGCGCGCGACCGGCCTCATCAACGTGCTGGCCGTGGCGCTTCTCGCCGCCGCAGCGATCTGGCTGATCGGCTCGGGTGCGAGCGGGGAAGCGTTCGGCGGCGCACTGATCGTCGATCCGTTCGGGCGGCTGATGATGGTGCTGGCCCTCATCGGCTCGGCGGTGGCGCTCATCATGGCGATGCGCTTCGCCACCAATGCCGGCTTCTACAGCTTCGAATATCCGGTGATGATCCTGCTCTCGACCGTCGGCATGATGCTGATGATCTCGGCGCACAACATGATCGGCCTCTATCTCGGGCTGGAACTGCAGAATCTCGGTGTCTATGTGCTTGCCGCATTCCATCGCGACAATCTGCGCTCCACGGAATCCGGCCTCAAATATTTCGTCCTGAGCTCGCTCTCCTCGGGCCTCCTGCTCTACGGGATATCGCTGGTCTACGGCTATACCGGCAGCGTCGGCTTCCATGAGATCGCCGCGGCGCTTTCCGCCACGCCGCATTCGATCGGACTGGTCTTCGGCCTGGTCTTCGTGCTGGCCGGCCTGATCTTCAAGATTTCCGCCGTGCCGTTCCACATGTGGACGCCGGACGTCTACGAAGGCGCGCCGACGCCTGTGACGGCGTTCCTGGCCTCGGCGCCGAAGATGGCGGCGATGGCATTCCTCGTGCGCACGACCGTCGACGCCTTTAAGCCGGCGGTCGCGGACTGGCAGCAGGTCATCGTCTTCGTCTCGATCGCCTCGATGGCGCTCGGCTCCTTCGCCGCGATCGGCCAGCGCAACATCAAGCGGCTGATGGCCTATTCGGCGATCGGCCATATGGGCTTCGCGCTGGTCGGGCTCGCGGCCAATACGCAGGCCGGCGTGCGCGGCGTCGTCATCTACATGCTGATCTATCTGGTGATGACGCTCGGCACCTTTGCGTTCATCCTCGCCATGCGGCGCAGGGAGGAACAGGTAGAGCGCATCGACGACCTCGCCGGGCTTGCGACCACGAACCCCTACATGGCGACCATCATGACCATCCTGCTCTTCTCGCTCGCCGGCATA
>JBQCFA010000396.1:0-5145 GCA_051959695.1 Rhizobiaceae bacterium | reverse complement strand
CAACGAAACGCCATGAAGGTCTGGCAGGAAGGCAAGGATTTCCTGGAGGAACTGCTTGCCGACGAGGAAGTCCGTGCAGCGCTTCCGGAAGCGGAAATCCGCGACAAGTTCGACCTAGGCTACCACACGAAGCACGTGGACACGATCTTTAAGCGGGTGTTTGGATAACCCGGGGGAAGAAGTCAGGCGGCTTTCGGCACCACCCTGATCTCGGTCCCCCAGGGGTCTTCCAATCCTTTTTCGCTAGCGGCGTCCTTTGACGCCAGTTCCACCCATGATAGGCCTGTCCGGTCCGGATCCCGTCGGCCGGCGCCGGCACTATGCCAGGAATTGGCCCCGACATGGTGGTGATAACCGCCGGTCGAGAGGAACACCGCCGCATCGCCATAATGCGCCACCGCATCGAAGCCGAGCTTCTCGCGCCACCAGCGTTCGGCGTCGGCCGGGTTGCCGACGCGCAGATGCACGTGGCCGACCATGCTGTTTTCCGGCGCGCCTTTCCAGCCGGCGTCGCCGTCGCCGACCTCATTGAGTAGATTGGGAATGTCGAGCCGCACCGTGCCCATGTCGACCGAGGAGCCGTTCCACTTCCACTGTCCGTGCGGGCGATCGGCATAGATCTCGATGCCGTTTCCTTCCGGATCGGTCAGGTAGAGCGCTTCGCTGACGAAATGGTCCGACGCGCCGTCGATCGGTATCTTCCCGTCGATGGCATGGCGTACCCACCGCGCAAGATCCTTACGGGTCGGCAGCAGGAAAGCCGTATGGAAGAGACCCGCGCTTCGCGGATCGTCTGGCCTGGCTTTCGGCGCATGCTCGATCTCCAGAAGCGGCCTGCCACCGGCGCCGAGCGCGATACGTCCGGGCGTGCGGGCGATCTCGGCGAGGCCGAGCACCTCGCGGTAGTATCGCGCCAGCGTGTCGGCGTCGCGCGCCTTCAGCGCCACACGGGACACGCGGATGGGGGCCGTTGCAGCGAAAGGCAGTTTGTCCAGAACCGTTTCCACGACCGCATTCTCCTGAAAAGGCCGGCTGATCCGGCTTTCAGGCAAGATCGTGCGGCCTCGCGCAGACCGCAAGGCCCGTTGTTGCGAACAGGCCGTTCATCATTGCCGCCAAGCCGATCGTTGCGATCGTCGTCCGAGCGGACTACATGCGCGCCATGAGAGTCAAGGACGCCGATATCCTGTTCGTCTCCGGGTTGAAGGACTCAGGCCCGGAACATTGGATGAGTCGCTGGCGCAAGCAGCTTTCGACCGGACGCCGGGTAGTGCAGACCGACTGGGCGAAGCCGATGCGCGAGGAATGGACACGGACGCTAGCGGACAATGTGAACGCGGCGGAGCGTCCCGTCGTCATAGTCGCCCACTCGCTCGGCGTGGCGACCGCCGTCCAGGCCCTCGGCGACTTCAAAAATCCTGTCGCCGGAGCCTTTTTCGTGGCGCCGCCGGATGTGGCCAATTCCTCCGTCAGGCCTCGACATCTACAGACGTTCGGTCCCTATCCGCGTGACCCCCTGCCCTTTCCGTCGATCACTATCGCCAGTCGCAACGATCCGTTCTGCGCCTTCGAAACGGCAGAGGACATCGCCGCAGCCTGGGGTTCCCTCTTCATAGACGCAGGCGAGGCCGGCCACATCGACGATACGGCCGGCTACGGGCCCTGGCCGGAGGGATCCATGGCCTTCGCCAATTTCCTGTCGCGGCTCAAATGACAGCCGGGGAGGACCTACTTGATCGAGGCGCGCGCCCGACCAATGAGATCGGCGGCGCCAAGGGCCATGTAGGCCGCCTCCGTCCCGAGCGCGATGAAGCGGTAGCCCATATCGACATAGCGGCCTGAAATCGACGGATTCACGGCGAAGATGCCCGTCAGCTTACCTGCATCGAGCACGCGCCTTCCGATGTGCTCGATCGCCGGCATCATGTCCTCCAGCATCGTATCGATGCGGTCTCCATTGCTCCAAGCGATGGAAAAATCGCCTGGACCGACAAAAATCGCGTCGATGCCCGGCACTTCGAGGATGTCGTCCAACGCGTCGAGCGCCTGGCGAGTTTCGATCATGGCAAACGAGATGGTATCGCTGTTCGCATTCTTGAGCCATCCCTGCGCGTCGGGATTGCCGCGACGCGGAAGCGCCAGCGACGGCCCCCATGACCGTTCGCCCAGCGGCGGGTACTTCATCGAACCGGCGAAGCGGCGGGCATCGTCGGCCGAGTTGATCATCGGCGCGATGACGGCCTCGGCGCCGAAGTCAAGCGCACGGCTCGCCATGTCGAAACGGCCAACCGGGACGCGCACGACTGCGTGCTTCTGCGCATGCAGGATCGGCAGGATGCCGCGCGCGACGCTGTCCTCGTGGTGCGCGCCGTGCTGCATGTCGAGCGTCACCACGTCGAAGCCGGTCCGCGCCACGGCCTCGACGGTCACGGAGTCGGCGATACCCGACCAGGCCGTGAAAAGGGTTTCGCCGGCCCTGAGGCGCTTAGCAAGTGTCATGATATCGTCCATCTGATTTTATTCGTCCGCATTCAAAAAGATGGACCAACCCCCCGAAAGACCCTGGCCCAACAAAAATGCCCCAAATCGCAATGCGGCAGGCCGGACGAGGTGAATCAGGAATTCGACGCTTCGACCTGCCGGATGGCCTCGGCCATCAAGTCGATCAGGCGCAGTTTGAGTTCGCCGTCCGACAAGGAGATCCCGGCGCCGCCGAGATCCGTCTGCACCTTGCGGATGACGTCCTGGTCCCCGGCCTCGGCCAGGTCCGCGACGACGACCGTCTTGGCATAGGCATCGGCGTCCGCACCGCTCTTGCCAAGCTTCTCCGCCACCCACAGGCCGAACAGCTTGTTGCGCCGCGCCGTCGCCCTGAAGCGCAACTCCTCGTCGAACGCGAATTTCCGTTCGAAGCCTTTTTCACGATCTTCAATGCCGGTCATGAGGTTCCCTCCGCAACGGAACGAGTTGCCGCTCCTATATGGGCGTTCGCCGGAGAAACCAAAATGGCGTCGCGGGGTCAAGATGCCGCACGGCTGCAAGGGTATCATTCGAGCCCAACGCGCCCCAAATCGGTTGATGGGCATGATTCGCAATTGAGCAAAGGCTCCTATTGCGTTAGAGACCGGCATTGACCAGCCACAAACAATGGTCGCAGCCGCGCCGTCTCCCGCTGGCGCGACAAATCGGCCGCGAACCCAGAGAACGCTCCATGAACCGACGCCGGCGCATCTACGAAGGCAAGGCCAAGATTCTCTACGAAGGTCCGGAGCCCGGGACGCTGGTGCAGTTCTTCAAGGACGACGCCACCGCGTTCAACAAAAAGAAGCACGAGATCGTCGACGGCAAGGGCGTGCTCAACAACCGTATCTCCGAGCATATCTTCAACCATCTGAACCGGATGGGCATCCCGACCCATTTCATCCGCCGCCTGAACATGCGGGAGCAGCTGATCAAAGAGGTGGAGATCATCCCGCTTGAGGTGGTGGTCCGCAACATCGCGGCAGGGTCGCTCGCCAAACGGCTCGGCATCGAGGAAGGCACGGTGCTGCCGCGCTCGATCATCGAATTCTACTACAAGGCCGACCAGCTCGACGATCCGATGGTGTCGGAAGAGCACATCACGGCGTTCGGCTGGGCCTCTCCGCAGGAGATCGACGATGTGATGGCGCTAGCCATCCGCGTCAACGACTTCCTGTCCGGGCTTTTCCTCGGCGTCGGCATCCAGCTCGTCGACTTCAAGATCGAATGCGGCCGGCTCTACGAGGGCGAGATGATGCGCATCGTCGTGGCAGACGAGATTTCGCCGGATTCCTGCCGGCTCTGGGACGTGGCGACCCAGGACAAGCTGGACAAGGACCGCTTCCGTCGCGACATGGGCGGATTGGTCGAGGCCTACCAGGAAGTGGCGCGCCGGCTCGGCATCATGAACGAGAACGAGCCGCCGCGGCCGACCGGGCCGGTGCTGGTATCTTCGTCGCCCAACGGCCGCGGCAAGCCGCACTGACCGGCATGATCAAGGCTCGCGTGACCGTCACCCTCAAATCGGGCGTGCTCGACCCTCAAGGCAAGGCGATCGAGCATGCGCTGGGGGGACTTGGCTTCGGCGGCGTCGAACAGGTGCGGCAGGGCAAGGTCTTCGATCTCGAGCTTGCCGGCTCCGATCGGATCAAGGCCGAAGCCGAGCTCAAGGCCATGTGCGAGAAGCTGCTGGCAAACACGGTGATTGAGGACTATAGTGTAGCGATTACCTGAGGTTGCAGGAAATCGCCGTGACGGAAGTCTCGAACGAACTCATGTACGAACTTCTCAAGGGAGTTCATCATGCAGTTTCGGAACTGAGACAAGACATTTCCGAGGTCAAGAAGGGATTGAACGTCCTTCGTGGCCATATCGCTGCGATACAGTCTGACATTCACAACATCCACGGCATTCTCGCTCGGCACGAGGAGCGGCCAGACCGCATCGAGCGCCGTCTCGAGTTGCGCGAACTGGCGGCGGCACAGAGGGAATTCGACCCTTCGTTGTGATCAGCCGGGCCGCCGCGATCAAATGGCCGTGATCTGCTCCCCGCCGGGTTAACTAAACTGCCGGATAGTTTCATCTTTACCTTCCCGCTTAACACAGTCTGCGCCGCGTCCCGCTAAATTCCACGCTCGATTTGATGCGGGTGCGGAATATGAGCAACGGACGCCGATACGACTGGGTCGATGCCGCCAAGGGGCTGTCGATCATCCTCGTGGTGATGATGTATGCGGCCTACAATGTCGGCAAATACACCGGCGACGTGGGTGTACTGCACTATGTGATCGGCTTTGCAACGCCTTTCCGCATGCCGGAATTCTTCCTCATCTCCGGCCTATTCCTTTCGCAGGTCATTGGACGTGAATGGCGCCGCTATGCTGACCGTCGCGTTGTGCACTATCTCTATTTCTATGCCGTCTGGGTGACGATCGACTATGTCCTGAAGGTCGGCATCGCCGGCCGCGATCTTACCGGGATGCTGTCCGGCATGGAGCTGGCCGTGGTCGAGCCCTATGGCGTGCTCTGGTTCATCTATATGCTCGCCGTCTTCAGTCTCGCGGCGAAGCTCGCCTGGCAGGCAAGGCTGCCGCACTGGCTGGTGATCGCCGTCGCGGCCGCCCT
>JBQCFA010000395.1:0-3430 GCA_051959695.1 Rhizobiaceae bacterium | reverse complement strand
GGGCCTGCCTTTGTGAACGGCATAGAAGCCCTCGGCATCGCGGCGGCTCATCCATACGCGCCGCGAAGCGACCACACGCAATCCGGCTTCTTCCAGCATCTTGGTAATGGCGCCGGTGAGGTTGCGCTTTGTCGCGTCCGGCTTGATCATCGAAAAGGTGCGTTCGATCGCCATCTGCTATCCTTTTAGGGGTCGGTCCGTAGAAGTGGCGGGCTGCATAGCGCGGCAAGCCGGTCTTGTGAAGAGGCGAAACCCTACTCGGTGGACTTTGGCGTTGGCCACAAAGGCCGAGCGGTGTAGTGGTTCGCCGTCCGATGGCCGGCGGGCGACCGCCCCCCTACTACCCACAGGTTCCGACATGAAGCAGCACTTCCTGATGTTCGCCGCCTACAACGCCTGGGCGAACGCACGGATCTACGACGCGGCTGCCGAACTTACGGATGTGGAATTCGGCAGTGACGTCGGCGCCTTCTTCGGCTCGATGATGGGCACGCTCAACCACCTCCTGGTTGCGGATCGTATCTGGATGAAGCGATTCACCAGCGAGGGCGAGGCGCCAAAAGCGCTCGACGCCATCATCCATCCCAATCTCGATCCGCTGCGGCTGGCCCGCGAGGCGGAGGACAGGCGCATCGTGGACTGGATATCGGGCCTGACCGAGAAGGCTCTGGCCGGCCGCTTCACCTATATGACCGTAACGGATCTGCGCACTGTCTCGCAAAGGCTGGCCCCGGCGCTCGACCATTTCTTCAACCACCAGACGCATCACCGCGGGCAGGCCCACATGATCCTGAGCGTACTAGGCAAATCGCCGCCGTCGCTCGACCTGATCTACTTCCAGCGCATGCCGGAGGGTCAGGCGTTCGGCTAGTTCGGGCATCACTTCAATCTCGTGAGAGGCCGGTCAGCAAACGACGTTGATAAAATTCTATCTGTTTGATCAGGCAATCGGAAACCACCTCTCCGAAGTAGCATCGAATTCGAGAAACCATCATAGGTAGCAGCCGTTCCTTCGCTGGGCGGCGGTCAAATCGCTGAAAAGTCTTCCGCCCGTCACACTGTGAATGGAGGACGTGATCATGCGTACGAATATACTCAAGTCACAATTCCTTGCGTTAGGCGTTGCAGGCGTCGTCTTCGTCTGTGCTCCGGCATTTGCTCAAGGCGTCGGTGTAGGCGCCGGGGCGGGTGTCGGCGGTGTGGGCGCTGGTGTTGGCGCGTCGGCCAGTAGCGGCGGTGTCGGCGTCGGCGCCGGCGTTGGCGTTGGCGGCGTAGGGGTTGGCGCTGGTGTAGGCGTCGGCGGCGGCAACGGTGTAGGCGCCGGCGTAGGCGCATCCGCTGGCGGCGACAACGGCGCCAACGCGGGCGTCGGGGCGTCGCTCGGGGGCGGAAACGGTGCCAACGCCGGCATCGGCGCTTCGCTTGGCGGCGACAACGGCGTGGGCGCTGGAGTAGGCGCGTCGCTTGGCGGCGGCAACGGCGTGACCGCGACAGCCGGCACGGCCGCTGGCGGCCCCGGCGGCCTGAACGCCGGCCTCGGCATATCTCTCGGCACGACGAGCTCTACCGGTCCGGGTACAGGCCCGACCGGACCCGGCACTGGTCCGGCGACGAATACCGGCATGCAGGCGGCGGTATCGGGAATGTCGAGCGCCGAGCTGCATAAGTACAAGCGCCGCTGCGTCGGCATTCTGCGTGACCAGGCGAGCTACGACGACAGCCTTGTCGATCTCTGCCGCATCGTGCGCATGCAGTAGCCGATCGCGAACCAGACGTCGGGGGTAAATAGTCGCCCGCGACGCCTTATAGCAAAAAAGAGACGGCGTGCCCGCACCCCGGGCATGCCGTCGTGCCCGCCGCTCTTGTCATCCTGGCGCGCCTCGGCCAAAAGAGCGGCCATGCTGACCATCAATGATCTTTCCTTGCGGGTCGCCGGGCGCCTGCTCCTTGACCATGCATCGCTGGCGCTCCCCGCCGGAGCCAAGGCGGGCCTCGTCGGGCGCAACGGCACGGGCAAGACGACGCTCTTCCGCGCCATCACCGGTGATCTCGCCGCTGAGACCGGGTCCATCGGCCTGCCCAGGAATGCGCGCATCGGACAGGTGGCGCAGGAGGCGCCGGGTACCGAACAGGCTTTGATCGACATCGTTCTCAGTGCCGATACCGAACGCGCCGCGCTCCTGGCGGAGGAAAGGACTGCCAAGGACCCGCATCGCATCGCCGAAATCCACCTGCGGCTGACCGACATCGACGCCCATTCCGCCGAGGCGCGCGCGGCGACCGTGCTCGCTGGGCTCGGCTTCGACGACGCGGCGCAGAAGCGGCCGGCCTCTTCCTTCTCCGGCGGATGGCGCATGCGCGTCGCGCTCGCCTCCGTGCTTTTCTCCCAGCCCGATCTCCTGCTCCTCGACGAGCCGACGAACTATCTGGACCTCGAAGGCACGCTCTGGCTGGAAAGCTACCTGGCCAAATATCCGCACACCGTCCTGCTGATCTCGCACGACCGCGACCTGCTCAACCGCGCAGTCGCCTCCATCGTGCATCTCGAGCACCAGAAGCTTACTTTCTGGCGCGGCGGCTACGACCAGTTCGAGCGGCAGCGCGCCGAGAAGGCGGAGCTTCTTGAGAAGAACCGAACCAAGCAGGAAGCCGCCCGCAAGCACATGGAGGATTTCGTCGCGCGTTTCCGCGCCAAGGCGTCGAAGGCCAGGCAGGCGCAATCGCGGCTAAAGGCGCTGGAGAAGATGAAGCCGATCGTCACGCTGGCGAACGAGACGGTGCGGCCTTTCCGCTTCCCGGAACCGGTGAAGACGGCCGCCTCGCCGATCATCGCCATCGAAGGCGGCGCCGTCGGCTACGCTCCCGGCAAGCCGGTGTTGAAGCAGCTTTCACTCAGGATAGACGCCGATGACCGGATCGCGCTTCTCGGTGCCAACGGCAACGGCAAGTCAACCTTCGCCAAGCTTTTGGCCGGCCGGCTGAAGCTCGAGGCCGGCACGATCACCGTCGCGCCACAACTGAGGGTCTCGATGTTCGCGCAGCACCAGCTCGATGATTTGAGGCCCGACGAGAACGCCTTCGAGCATGTGTGGCGGCTGATGCCTAACGCGCCGGAATCGAAGGTGCGCTCGCGGGTGGCGCAGATGGGGCTGGCCACGGAAAAGATGAACACCGCCGCAAAGGATCTTTCCGGCGGCGAGAAGGCAAGGCTGCTGATGGGCCTCGCATCGTTCGAAGGCCCAAATCTCTTCATCCTCGACGAACCGACGAACCATCTCGACATCGATTCGCGCGAATCGCTTATCCAGGCGCTCAACGAATTTTCCGGCGCGGTGATCCTGATCTCGCACGACCGCCACCTGATCGAGGCTACCGTCGACCGGCTGTGGCTGGTGAAGGACGGTACGGTGAAGCCCTATGACGGCGATCT
>JBQCFA010000394.1:0-3127 GCA_051959695.1 Rhizobiaceae bacterium | reverse complement strand
GAGCGCGGCAGGGAAAGCGGCTGATGGCCGAACGCCACCAGCGCCAGCGACAGGGCGCACAGAAAGCGCACGAAAATCTGCCGTGCAGGCAAGCCGAAGCGCATGGACCCCTTCCTCTGGAGGCGTTCTACGCTTGATCCGGCGTGAGGTCCATGCGGCATGGTGGACGTGTGGTTGACGAGGACCACCTTGCCCGGCGTAATGGCTCGCGAGCATTTTCGGGGTGGTCATGCGGCAGGGCGCGGTCAAGCGTATCGGGGGCGTCGTGGCGTCGACAGGCGCGATGGCCCTGCTCTATGTTTCTCCGGCCTTCGCTCATGCCGGCGACAGCGGCTTCGTGCTGCTCCTGCCGACAGGCTATTATCTGGCCGGCGGCCCGCTTGCCGTGGCCCTGAGCTTCGCCGTGCTCGCCGTGGTGCCGCCGCATGCGCTCGCCGGACTGGCCAAATGGCGCTGGCCGCTCTTTTCAGCTGCGCTCGAATGGCGTCCGATCCTTTCCTGGATCTCGTTCGCCGCCTTCGTCGCGCTGATTTTCGCCGGCTATCTCGGAAGTCGCGATCCGCTCTCCAATCCCTTGCCGCTGGTCTTCTGGACGATCCTGGGGGGCGCGCTTGCGATCGTGGAGGGGCTGCTCGGCGATGTCTGGTCCTGGATTAATCCATGGTACGGGCCATGGCGGCTTCTGGCCCGGCTTCGCGGCCGCGCCGAGGCGGAGGATGCCGGTCGGGAGCTTCCCGCCGGTCTCGGCTATTGGCCGGCGGCGATCCTGTTTCTCGCCTTCGCCTGGCTGGAACTCGTCTACCCCGCCCCCGAAGACCCCGATCGACTGTCGACCGTGCTGTTGGCCTACTTCGTGGTCAACCTCCTGGCCGTTCTTGCCTTCGGCTATAGTGCCTGGATGCGACAGGGCGAGTGCCTGTCGGCCTTCTTCCTGATGATCTCGCGCATGGCGCTGTTTTCGGGGCGCAAGGCTGGAAGTCGGGATCGGCCGATCGACCTGGCCCTTCCCGGAGCGCGGCTGACCTCGGCCGAGCCATTGCCGCCAAGCGGCGTCGTCTTCCTTCTTCTGGCGTTGAGTTCGGTTTCCTTCGATGGCCTGTCGCGCACCTTCGCCTGGCTCGGCTTCGTCGGCGTCAATCCGCTCGAATTCCCCGGCCGCTCCGGTGTGATCGGCGTCAATACGGCCGGACTGGTCGGCATGGCCGCGGCGCTCTGCGGCGCCTTTCTACTGGCAGTCTGGCTCGGGCATCTGCTTTGCGCAAGTGCTGTTGCCTTTTGGCGCGCGGCGGGATCGCTCGCCTGGTCGATCATCCCGATCTCGCTCGCCTACCACATCGCCCACAATTTGACCGAGATACTGGTCAATTCGCAATACACGCTGGCCGCGATCTCCGACCCGCTGGCGAAGGGCTGGGACCTGTTCGGCACGGCGGGCATGCATGTTCATGCCGGCATCACGGCGGGCTACGATTCCGCCTGGATGATCTGGAATGCCCAGGCCGCGATCATCATCGCCGGACACGTGCTGGCGGTGCTGGTAGCGCATCTCGTCGCCTGGCGGCTGCACGGAACGGCGCGAAAGGCCCTGCTCAGCCAGGTTCCGCTCGCCGTCCTGATGGTTTTCTATACCGTCTTCGGTCTCTGGCTTCTCGCCTCGCCGACGGGCGCCTGAGCCGGCGAAACGCCTGATTTTCCGGGATTTGAAGCGCTCTATTGCCAGCCGGAATGTTTGATGATTTAGTTTGTACACAAGCGATTTTCGTCGGCCCGGAACAGCCGGCGAAAACGCCGAAAGATGCGGTCGGAATCGAACAAGAAGGGGAACCGGCATGACCGACAACAACAGCAAGTCCAGCCTCATTCTATCGAAATCGCTGACGCGCCGCTCGGCCTTGAAGGGCCTGGCCGGCGGCCTTGGCGCCGCCGCCGCGATCGGGACGGCTCCGGGCTTCGTGCGCTACGCGCAAGCCGTCTCATCCGAGCCGATCAAGATCGGCTTCGAATGCCATCGCACCGGCATCGGCGCCGCCTACGGGCGCTGGTACGAGCGCACGACCAACGCCGCCGTGAAGCTCATCAACGACGCCGGCGGCATCAACGGTCGGCCGATCAAGCTCATCGTCGAGGATGATGGCACCGACGCCAAGCGCGGCACCGAGGTGATGGAAAAATTCGCCTCAGAGCACAAGGTGGACGTCGTTTTCGGCACGCTCTTCTCCAACGTCGTCATCGCCAACGCGCCGACGGCCGGCGATTTGAGGATGCCCTATTACGTGGTGAGCGAAGGCCATCACGTCGCCTCGGGCAAGTTGAACCGCTACGTCTTCCAGCCCGGCATCACCGACGTGAAGTCGCAGGTGATGGCGATGGCGCCCTTCATCATCGGCAATCTCGGCAAGAAGGTGACGCAGATCTTCCCCGATTACGCCTTCGGCTACGATCATCGCGACAATCTTCCCCCGGCGATCGAGAAGGCGGGCGGCAAGGTTGTGGCGCAGATCGCCATCCCCCCGACCGAGAGTTCGTTCACCCGCTACTTCCCGCAGATCCCGGCCGACACCGACGTGATCTACCACGTCATGGTAGGGCCGGCGGTACTGACCTTCGTCAAGGAGATGGGCGAGTTCTACGGCTCCAAGGGACCGCAGCTCTTCGGCTTCATCGATTCGCTCGAAGCCGTCGACATGGCCACCCCGGGGCTGGAATTCCTGAACGGCAGCCATTTCTGGGAGGGTTCGCCGCGCTACCTGCAGGCCGACGCCTCCGACGCGCAGAAATTCTACCGCGACGCCGTCGGCATCGACGACAACGGCGCTGCCAAGGACGACGCGAAGGACGTGTCGACGGCAGCGCACATGTTCGGCTGCTGGGAAACGCTCTACGTCATCAAGAAGGCGATGGAGGATGCCGGCTACCAGTCGCCGGACGACAAGAAGAAGCTCATCGAGGCGACCGAGGCGATGACCGCCTTCGCCGAGGGCAAGGAGCATCCTCAGGGCGACAAGACCTTCAACGGCAAGCTGCACCAGTGCTTCGGCCACCAGAACATCTCGAAATTCGAGGACAAGAAGCTCACCGTCGTGCATCGCACCTCGATCGACGACGGCATGTACGCGCCTGAAGGCGA
>JBQCFA010000393.1:0-6955 GCA_051959695.1 Rhizobiaceae bacterium | reverse complement strand
CGATCGATGCCGGCGCCGTCGACTATGCCGGTGTCGGACCGGTCTTCGCCACCGCCACCAAGCCGGACCACGAGCAGCCGGTCGGGCTCGGCGGCCTGGCGCCTCTCGTGGCCGCGTCGCCTGTGCCCACGGTCGCGATCGGTGGCCTGAAGGCGGAGCACGCGGCGGCGGTGCTGGCGGCGGGGGTGGACGGCCTCGCTGTCGTCTCGGCCATTTGCGGAAAACCGGATCCGAGCCACGCTGCCCGGCAGATCGCCGAGGCGATTGCCCGCGCAAGGCTGGAGATGCGGAACGGGCAACCGGCCGCGGCCCGCGGAGCGCCCCAATGATCCGCAACGTCCTTTCCATCGCCGGCTCCGATCCGTCGGGCGGCGCCGGCATCCAGGCCGACCTCAAGACCCTTGCCGCGCGCGGCGTCTACGGCATGGCGGCGGTCACCGCGCTGACGGCGCAAAACACGCGTGGCGTGTCCGGCATCGAGGCGGTGCCGCCCGATTTTGTCGAGGATCAGATCGAGGCGATCTTGGAGGATATCCGCGTCGACGCCGTCAAGATCGGCATGATCGCCAATGCCGGCATCGCCCGCGCCGTTGCCGGCGTTCTCTCGGGCAAGCGGACCGGGCCGGTCGTGCTCGACCCGGTCATGGTGGCCAAGGGCGGCGCGGCGCTGCTTTCGGCGGATGCGGTGGAAGCGCTGACGACGCGGCTCCTGCCGCTTGCGGCCCTGCTGACCCCCAACCTGCCGGAAGCCGCGGCCCTGCTTGGCGAGCCCGTCGCGGCCGACCGCGCCGGCATGGCGGCGCAGGCGACGCGCCTGCTTGCCCTCGGTCCCGCGGCCGTGCTCGTCAAGGGCGGGCATCTCGACGGAGAGGGCAGCCCCGACGTGCTGGCGACCACGGACGGGCTCGAATGGTTCGAGGCCGAGCGCGTTGCGACGGCAAACACGCACGGCACCGGCTGTACCCTTTCGAGCGCCATCGCCGCCGAACTGGCGAAGGGCGCGTCGACGTGCGCTGCGGTCGCTGCCGCCAAAACCTATCTGGCCGAAGCCATAGCCGCGGCCGACCGTCTCTCCGTTGGGTCCGGCCACGGCCCGGTCCATCATTTCCAGGCGCTCTGGCGGGAAGACCGGTAGGATCGCCATGCGCGCCGCGACTACGAATGCGCCTTCGGACAACCGGCCTCTCGGCGCGCCGCTCTCTCGGTTCGGTATCCTCGGAGCGCTCGCCGTGCCGCTCATGGCCTGGCAGGCGGTCGTCTGGATCTTCCGACCCGCGCCCTACATCCTGCCCTCGCCGCTCGCCGTGGTGGAAGAACTGACGCGGCAGCCAGGCTTCTTCGCCTGGAACGGGCTGGTTACCGTGAGCGAGATCGTCATCGGCTTTGCCTGCGGCGCCTCTTTCGGCGTGCTGGCGGCGCTGGCGATGGCCGCGCTGCCGCGCTTCGGCCGGCTGGCCTGGCCGTTGCTGCTCGTCGTCCAGTCCTTCCCCGTCTTCGTGATCGCGCCGCTGCTCGTCGTCTGGTTCGGCTTCGGCATGGGCTCGAAGATCATCATGGCCTCGATCATCATCTTCTTCCCCGTGGCTTCCACCTTCGCCGACGGGTTGCGCCGTACCGATCCGGAGATTCTCGATGCCGTCGCACTCACCACGGCGACGCGCTGGCAGACGTTGCGCTATATCCGCCTGCCGCTCGCCATGCCGGCGCTGGCTTCGGGCCTGCGCGTCGCCGCCCCGCTCGCTCCGCTTGGCGCGGTCGTCGGCGAATGGGTTGGCGCCTCCGCCGGGCTTGGCTTCGTCATGGTGCAGGCGAACGCCCGCATGCAGACCGATACCGTCTTCGCGGCCATGGCGCTGCTCGCCGCACTCAGCCTCATTCTGCGCAACATCGTTGACCGGCTGGCTCCGTTGCTGACGCCCTGGGAAGAAAGCCGGCAAACAAAGGATGCCAATCGATGAAAACAATGACGCTGTTGGTGGCCTGTGCGCTTGCCTTCGCGACATTCGCCACGCCCGCACTCGCCGCCGACAAGCTGACGGTGCTGCTCGACTGGTTCGTCAATCCCGACCACGCGCCACTGGTCGTGGCCGAGCAGAAAGGCTTCTTCAAGGATGAGGGACTAGATGTCCGGCTCGTGCCGCCTTCCGATCCGTCCGCCGTGCCCCGCCTTGTCGGTGCCGGACAGGCGGATATCGGCGTCTATTACCAGCCCAATCTCTATCTCGACCATGCGGCGGGCGTGCCGATCATGCGTTTCGGCACGCTGGTCGAGACGCCGCTCAACAGCGTCATCGCGTTGGCCGACGGCCCCGTGAAGTCGATCGCCGATCTGAAGGGCAAGTCGGTCGGCTATTCGGTCTCGGGCTTTGAGGATGCCTTGCTCGGCGAGATGCTGGAAAGCGCCGGGCTCGGGCTGAAGGACGTAAACCTCGTCAACGTCAATTTCTCGCTCTCGCCCTCGCTGATCGCCGGCAAGGTCGACGCCGTGATCGGCGGTTACCGCAATTTCGAGCTGACCCAGATGCGGCTCGCCGGCTATGCCGGGCGAGCCTTCTATCCGGAAGAGCACGGCGTGCCGCCCTATGATGAACTGATCTACATCACGCGACCGGAACTTGCGCACGACGCGAGGCTGCCGCGTTTCCTGGCGGCGGTGGAGAAGGCGACGCTCTGGCTGACCAACCACCCCGAAGACGCTTGGCAGGCTTTCATCGCGGCCTATCCCGACCTGAACGACGCGCTGAACAGACAGGCCTGGCAGGACACGTTGCCTCGCTTTTCCAAGAGCCCGGCTGCATTCGATGCGGAGCGCTACCGGCGCTTCGGCGATTTCATGGTGAAACGCGGATTGATCAGGCAGGCACCACCGCTGGCCGATATCACCGCGGATGTTGTGGCCGCGAAATAAAAGGAGGCCCGGGGGATCGAAGCGCGTCTGTGGAGGCTCTCCTTGCTGGCCGTGAGGTCAGGATTGAGGGCCGCTAGCCGCCCTGAAGTGCCCGCGAAGCGGGCCTCGAAGGCACCAGGGAGCGCAGTCAGATCAGCTTCTCCAGCGTGACCGGCAGCTCACGCACCCGCTTCCCCGTGGCGTGGAAGACCGCGTTCGCGACCGCCGGCGCGACGCCGACGATGCCGACCTCGCCGACGCCCTTGCCGCCGAGCGGCGAGGCCTGGAGGTCGGGGATGCCGACCGAGATGACCTGGATGTCGGGAACGTCGGCATTGGTGGGCACGAGATAGTCGCCGAAATTGGCGTTCATCATGCGCGCGTTGCGTGGATCGATCACGGCTTCTTCCAGCAGCGCCTGGCCGAGGCCCATGATGATGCCGCCCTTCCACTGGCTCTCGACCAGCCGCGGATTGTAGAGCCGGCCGCAATCGAAGGCCGAGACGACGCGACTGGCGCGCACCGTGCCGAAATCCTCGTCCACCTTCACCTCGACGAAGTGCACGCACCAGCTATGCATCGAAAAGTCGCCGGCCGTCGGCGGCACGCCGGTGGCGACGGTCGTGTAGTTGGCATAGGCCTGTTCCGGCTTGAGCCCGTGCTCGGCGAGCGTGTCGCGCGTCGCCTCGACCCGGTCGCGCCCGATCGCCTCCAGGAACGCGCCGATCGACATGTCGCGTCCGTCGCCGAGCGGCGAGGCGATGCGTCCGCCCGCCACCGTCAGCGTGTTGGCCTGCAATTCGCGGAAGGGCGAGCCCGGATGGCCGATGGCGAGCTCGACCAGCTCGTCGCGCGCCGCCATGGCCGCCTTGTGCACCGCCGCCACCATGGCGGTCGCCATGCGCGAACCGCCAGCGACGCCGGCGCGCGCCAGCCTCGAATCGCCGAGCGTCACGGTCACCTCGGAGCCGGAAAGCCCGAACACTTCCGCCGCGGTCTGCGCTAGGATGGTGTAGGCGCCCTGGCCCATGTCGACCGTGCTCGACGAAACCTCGACTCCGTTCGGCCGGACCTCGACCTTCGCCTCGCTCGCCGCGCGGATGACCGGGAAAGTGCCGACTCCGATGCCCCATCCGACGAGTTGATGGCCGTCGCGCATGGAGCGGGGCTGCGCGCTCCGCCGCGACCAGCCGAAGGCATCGGCCGCCAGATGGAAGCCTTCGCGGAGCTGCCGGGTCGACCACGGCTTTTTTGCTTCGGGGTCCTGTTCGGCATAGTTGAGGAGACGCATCTCGAGCGGGTCGATGCCAAGCTCATGCGCCAGCTCGTCGATGGCGCATTCGATGCCGAAGGCGCTCGGCGCCTTGCCCGGCGCGCGCTTGGCGCCCGGCATCACCGAATTGACGCGGACGACGTCCTGCCGTGTCGAGAGATTCGGTATGTCGTAGAGAAGCGTCGTCGCGGCAGCGATGGGCTCGACCCACAGGCCCTCGATCGACGTCTCGCTGGCGCCGTCCTGCACGAGCGAGAGGAGCTTGCCCTCGCGCGTCGCGCCAAGCGCTATTTTCTGCCGCGTGGCGGCGCGTCCTCCTACCAGCTCGAAGGTCTGCGGGCGGGTCAGCGGCAGCTTCACGGGACGGCCGAGCATCTTCGCGGCGATCGGCGCGATGGCGTCCTGCGGATAGCTGAAACCCTTGGAGCCGAAGCCTCCGCCGAGATAGGGCGACACGATGCATACATCCTCGAAGGGAATGCCGAACCACTCGGCAAAGGTCCGCGCCATCCCGTCGAGCCATTGGCTCGGCGTCCAGATGGTGAGCTTGTTGCCCTCCCAGGCGGCAATGCTGCCGTGCGGCTCCATCGGCGCCTGGTATTCGCGCTGGGTCAGATACTCGCGCTCGATACGGATGGGCGCGGCGTCGAGCGCCGCTTTCGCGTCACCCCATCCCTTGGCGGAATGGGGCGCTTCCATTGCCGGCGTCGCCGCCGGGTTGGTCAATTCCCCGACCACCGGCGCTCTCTCGTAGTCCACCCTCAACAGCCTCGCCGCTTCCGTCGCCTGTTCGAAGGTCTCGGCGACGACAGCCGCCACCGGCTGGCCGGCGAAGCTTATGCTCTCGGGAAAGGGCGAGAAGGGCGTGCCTTCCGGCGGCCGGTTGCCGAGCCAGTCCGAAGCGGCCTGGAGTGGTGTTGTGTTGGCGCGTGTCAGGACGAGTACGACGCCCGGCGCGGCCTCGGTCACGCTTGCGTCGATGGCGCTCACGCGGCCGGCCGCGACAGTGGCCCCTACCAGCACCGCATGCGCCATGTTCTCCGGCTTGAACTCCAACGGATAGCGCGCCGCGCCGCGAATCTTGGCCGGACCGTCTATGCGGGTGATGCGCGCGCCGAGCGCGGAGCCGGCCGGCGTATCGGATGCGTCGCCATGCTTGCGAAGTGTTTCGACAGGGCTCATGCCGCGTCTCCCAGTTTGAGGATGGCGCGCGCGACGACGCGCGGCGCCAGGTCGATCTTGTATCGGTTGCCGCCATGGGCGACCGCACCCTTGACCGCGAGCAGGCTCGCCATTCGAACAGTGTCCGGGTCGAGTGCCCGGCCCTTTAGCGCTTCTTCCACGCCTCGCGCGCGCCATGGCTTCGTTGCGACGCCACCGAGCGCGACGCGCAGGTCGCGTACCGTGCGGCCGTCGTCCTCGAATTCGATGCCGACGGCGGCGCTTGCCGCCGCGAACTCGTAGGATTGCCGGTCGCGGACCTTGAGGTAGGTGGAACGCCGCGCCGCCGGCGAGCCGGGGATAGTGACGCCGGTGATGATTTCGCCCGGCAGCAGCGGATGTTCCTTCTCGGGCATGTCGCCGGGCAGCAGGAAGAAATCGTCGATCGGCATTTGCCGGCCACCGAGATGGACGACGGCGTCGAAGGCGGCCAGTGCCACCGCGAGATCGCCGGGATTGGCGGCGATGCAGGCGTCGCTGACGCCGAGCACGGCATGGTTGCGGGTGACCCCGCCGATGGCCGAGCAGCCGCTTCCCGGCGAGCGCTTGTTGCAAGCGGGGAAATTGCGCGGATCGCGGTAATAGGCGCAGCGCGTTCGCTGCATCAGATTGCCGCCGATGGTCGCCATGTTGCGCAACTGCGCCGACGCCCCCTGCCGGAGCGCTTCCGACACGGCCGGGAAATATTCGCGGATGCCGGAATCGTCCGCGACGCGGCTCATCCTCGCCAGCGCGCCGATCTCCGCGCCCACGGCGTCGGCGGTTACGGCATCCATGCCGGCGAGGCGCGTTATATCGACCACCGTCTCCGGTTCGGCGACGCCGCATTTGGCCAGATCGACGAGCGTGGTGCCGCCGGCGAGGATCATGGCGCCGGGAAGCGCTGCCG
This sequence comes from Rhizobiaceae bacterium, assembly GCA_051959695.1. Classification (GTDB taxonomy): domain Bacteria; phylum Pseudomonadota; class Alphaproteobacteria; order Rhizobiales; family Rhizobiaceae; genus Mesorhizobium_L. The sequence goes on along the minus strand of JBQCFA010000393.1, from coordinate 685 downwards.
CCCGCCGGGCGTCCTCGGCCGTCGCGGCTCTGTGGTAGGAGAAATCCCTCATGACGACGCCTCCGCTGCCTCGCGCACGGCGGCGACGATGTGCGGATAGGCGCCGCAGCGGCAGAGATTGCCGGACATGTATTCGCGGACCTCGTCATCGGAGCCGGCATGGCCTTCGCGGATGCAGGCGACAGCCGACATGATCTGTCCCGGCGTGCAGTAGCCGCACTGGAAGGCGTCGTGTTCGAGGAAGGCGGCCTGCACCGGGTGCAACGCGCCGCCCTTCGCCGAAAGACCTTCGATCGTGGTGACCGCGCGGCCCTCCACCTGGACGGCGAGCGTCAGGCAGGCGAGCACGCGTTCGCCGTCGACATGCACGGTGCAGGCGCCGCACTGGCCCTGGTCGCAGCCCTTCTTGGTGCCGGCGAGCCCCAGGCGCTCGCGCAGCGCATCGAGCAGCGTCACGCGCGGCTCGACGTCGAGCGTCCCGGGTCTTCCGTTGATGGTGAGAGTGAGTGTCGTTCGGTTCGTCATGAGCGCTTGTTTCCGATGCTTGACGATCGGCCCGGCTGGGCCAATTGGAGGGGAGGCCGCTTCGCAAGCGGCCTGCATGCGGCGTGTCGCAGAGGATGCGCGGGCGTCTGCGGCCTTGAATGGGCACGGGACATGGCTTACTCGATCTGCATGACAGGCT
>JBQCFA010000392.1:0-4303 GCA_051959695.1 Rhizobiaceae bacterium | reverse complement strand
CCCCCCCCCAGCGCGCCGGCCGCACTCGCCCCCCCCGCACCGCCCCCCGCCCCCCCCCGCCCCCCCCCCCCGACCGCCCCGACGGCCTCGACAGTCGCGTGAATTCCCTCCGGCAGAACGATTCCATCTGACCATGAAAGGCTCTAGGGCAACGGGCGTTCTGGCGAACGCGATATCCGCGACTCCGGCCTGGTTTCCTTAGCCGCATTTGCAAGCCGCCAGACGATGCCGTCTGGCTGCAGAATGCGCTATGTCTGGTGCAACGCCGCGGCGCGGCGGCGAAGCACGCCGGACAACGGGCTGTCGTGCCTTGCTTTTTCGCGCTCGCGGGTGAGACGTAGCGCAAGGGCGTGGTCGCCGGCCCGGATCGCGGTCTCTATCAGCGTCAGCTCGATCACGTCGCGCTGGGCATGGCTGCCGCCGAAGCGCGAGGCGATGGCGCGGATCGGCAGGATAAATTCGGCCGCCTTCGTGTATTCGCCCCGGCCGAAAGCGTGGATTGCCTTCGAGAGCGGATGGCCGACATCGCGCGTGAAGGCGGCATTGTCGTCGTCGCGCCTTGTCGCCTCCTCCTGGGCCGCCAGCAGGGTCCGGGCGGCTTCCTCGCGGCCGGCGCCGACGAAGGCCATCATGGCGTGCGCGTCGTTGAAGGCGTAGTTGCCGGCCGTGGCGAGCGGCAGCCAGTTGTCGGCGAGTTCCTGCCAGCGGTCGCCGACATCGGCGCCACCGAGATGCAGGCGCCAGAGCAGCGAGGAGGCGTCGACCATATTGAGCGCCAGCGTCGAGCCCGCGCCATAGATCGGGCCGTCATAGAGGGCGAGTATCTCGTCCGTCTCGCCGAGGTCGTAGTGGAACAGCGCCAGGTGCCACCAATTGTGGACCTGCAGGAAGCTCTCGGTCGCCCAGGCATCGGGATTGGCGCGCATCCAGCCGATACCCTCGCGCTGGCGGCACTGCATCTCCATGACATGGGCGACGGCGTGCTGGGCCCAGCCGTTGCGCGGCTCAAGCTCGACGGCCCGCCGGCCGGCAGCCTCGGCCTCGGAATATTCGGCGTTCTCCTCAAGCCCGAAGGCGCGCATGCCGAGCACCGAATGGTAGCCGGGCATGCCGGCATCCCAGGCGGGCAGGGCGGTGGCGATGCGAGCACGCAGCGAGGCGGCGTTGCCGGTGAAGAAGTCGATCTGGTGGCCGGCCTGCAACGCCAGGATGTCGCGCGGATGGTCGGCGGAAATCTCGCCGAGCAGCCGGCCCGCGGCATGCCAGCCGCCTCCGGCAAGAAGGCGGAGGGCCTCGACATGGTGGCGTTCGCGGCCGTCGGCGGCAAGCCCGGCCGCCAGGCGCGCGCATTCTTCCGCGATCCGGGCGGCCTTGGGCTCGGTGCTCAGCGCATAGAGATAGCCCTTGAAGACATGCGCCATGACGAAGTCCGGCGCGGCGGCGATGGCCTTGTTGGCCGAGCCGACCGGATCGCCGACGAAGGCCTGCAATTCGGCCATCGCCCGCGCATAGGCGGGCAGGCTGTCGGCGGAGGCGCCGGAGAGGGCGAGTCCGAGGCTGTCGTGGAGGGTCATGCGCGTCCGAGCCTGCAAAAATACCATGTCATCAAAATCTAGCGCGGCAACCTGTTGTCGGTCTATGCCGATCGGGTATCGTCGCGGCGGCGCCGGGCACTTGCCCCGGCTTTGCTGAGGAGACCGCAGACATTGCCCGAAGAAATCCGGCTGAAAAGCGGCGAGGCATCCGCCACCATCTCGACGCTCGGCGCCGAGCCCGTCGCCTGGTCGGTCGCGGGACGCGACCTCCTGTGGACAGGCGACCCGGCCTACTGGGCGCGTATCAGCCCGGTGCTCTTCCCGACCGTCGGACGCGTGCGCGGCGGCCATATCCATGTCGACGGCCGCGCCTATCCGATGGACATCCACGGTTTCGCGCCCGCAACCGAATTCCGCGTCGCCGAACGCTCCGCCGCTTCCGTCCGGCTGCTGCTCGAAGACAGCGAGGAAACGCGCCGCCGCTATCCCTTCGCCTTCCGTCTGGAGGTGGCCTACCGCTTGGCGGAACAGTCCCTCTCGACGGAGTTCCGTGTCGTCAACCGGGGGGAGAAGCCGCTGCCCTTCGCGCTCGGCTTCCATCCGGGCTTCCGCTGGCCGTTCGGTGAGGGCGGCCGCGAGGGTTACGCGGTCGAGTTCGAGCAGGCGGAGAATGCGGCCGTGCCCGTCATCACCAGGGAAGGCCTGTTTTCGGCCGAAAGGAGACCGGTGCCGCTCGAAGGCCGAACCCTGCCGCTCGACGAGACGGTTCTGGCCAGGGAGGCGCTTTGCTTCCTCGGCGCGCGCAGCAGGCATGTCCGGCTCGCCGGTCCCGACGGCGCCATCCGCATGAGCGCGGACAATTTTTCGCACTGGGCGCTCTGGGGCCGCGCCGGCGCGCCTTTCGTCTCGATCGAGGCGTGGACCAGCCATGGCGATCCGGACGGGTTCGAGGGCGATATCTCGGAGAAGCCCTCCATGCGTTTCCTGGAGCCCGGCGCGGAATCGCGCCATCGCGTCGAATTCCTCTGGCAGGCCGAAGGCTGACGCGGCGATGGCGTTTCCGCCCGAGCGTATCGTCTGCCTGACCGAGGAGACCGTCGAGACGCTCTACCTGCTCGGCCAGCAGCACCGGATCGCGGGCGTCTCGGGCTATGCCGTGCGCCCGCCCGAGGTGCGCAAGGAGAAGCCGCGCGTCAGCGCCTTCATCTCGGCCGATATCCCGAAGATCATGGCGCTTCAGCCCGACCTGGTGCTCACCTTCTCCGACCTGCAGGCCGACATCGTCGCCAGCCTGATCCGCGCCGGCGTCGCGGTCCACGCCTTCAACCAGCGTAGCGTCGAAGGCATCTTCGCCATGATTGGAACGCTGGGCGCGCTGGTCGGCGCGGTCGAAGCCGCGGGCCGGCTGGTCGCCGGCTACCGGGAACGGATCGAGGCGCTGCGGGAAAGCGCGCCGCCGGACCGTCCACGGGTCTATTTCGAGGAATGGGACGAGCCGATGATCTCCGGCATCGGCTGGGTGTCCGAGCTGATCGAAATCGCCGGGGGCGAGGACTGCTTTCCCGGTCTCGCCGGCCAAGCCTCGGCGCGCGACCGCATCGTCGCCCCGGCGGACGTGATCGCGGCCCGTCCCGACATCATCATCGGCTCGTGGTGCGGCAAGAAGTTCCGGCCGGAAAAGGTCGCCGCGCGGGATGGCTGGATGGAAATCCCGGCGGTCCGAAATGGCCGTATTCACGAAATCAAATCAACTGTTATCCTGCAGCCGGGACCGGCCGCGCTGACCGACGGCCTTGACCGGCTGGCGGCGATTATCCGATCTCCATGCTGATCTCGCCGGAACCCGGCGGGAGGGATCGCGTTTCGCCCGACCAAGGAGAATGAAGATGGTGCATGTGACTTATCATATCGTCGAGCATGACGGCGGCTGGGCGTACAAGCTCGGAGACGTGTTTTCCGAAACGTTCGGGACGCGCGACGCGGCGGTCGCGGCGGCCAAGCGCGCTGCGATGGAACAGGAGATACCCGGACAGACTTCGGGGATCGTCTACGAGGACGCCAGCGGCAAATGGCACGAGGAGGTCGCGCGCGGCGACGACCGTCCCCAGGCCGATGTCGAGTAAGGGACTCTGTCGCGGCGGCGGCGCCCTCCACTTGCCTTGCGGGCGCCGGTCATCCCATACTTCCCGTAGATGACGCCGCAAGACATCACCAAGCTGATCATCCGGACCTCGATGAGGGACCGCGGAGCGTTCGATAGTCTCTATCGAGCGACGAGCGCGAAACTTTTCGGCGTCTGCCTGCGTGTTTTGAACGATCGCGCGGAGGCAGAGGAAGCGTTGCAGGAAGTGTTCGTCAAGATATGGACGAAAGCCGACCGCTTCGCCGTCTCGGATCTGAGCCCAATCTCGTGGCTGGTGGCGATCGCGCGCAATCATGCGATCGACCGCATCAGGGCGCGGCGCCAGCCGCACTCCGATATCGACGATGTGCCCGACATCGCCGACCCGGCGCCCGGGCCGGAAGCCGCCGCGGTCGCGGCGGGCGAACGGGGAAGGATCGATGGCTGTCTTGACGAACTCGAAGAGGTGAAGGCGGACGCGGTGCGCGGAGCCTATCTGAAAGGGGAGAGCTACGCCGATCTCGCCGCCCGTCATGACGTGCCGCTCAACACCATGCGCACCTGGCTCAGGCGCAGCCTGATGAAATTGAGGGAATGTCTCGAAAGATGACGTTCGAGGACGATCACGGATCGATGGAAGGCGGCG
>JBQCFA010000391.1:0-10138 GCA_051959695.1 Rhizobiaceae bacterium | reverse complement strand
GCGTGGAGGTGATGTTGATCACCAGCCGGGACACCGGGCGCTGGGTGCTGCCGAAAGGCTGGCCGGAGGAAGGCGAAGCGCTCCACGAGGCGGCCGCCCGCGAAGCCTTCGAGGAAGCCGGCATCTCCGGCGGCATCGCGTCGTCTGAAACGGGCAGCTATTTCTACAACAAGATCCGTTCTTCCGGCACCGAGTCGCTGTGCGAGGTGCACGTATTCCCGCTGGAAGTTAGGGAAACCGCGTCGAAATGGCGCGAAAAAGGCCAACGCAAGCGCAAATGGGTGACGTCCCGCGAGGCCACCCGAATGGTCAACGAACCCGATCTCGGTCGGCTTATCGCCCGCTTCTGCGCCGGTTTTTCGACCGAGCGGCCCCATGCGCCCGCCGGCGCGTGATTTCATAACGCGCCGCCAGAACCAATACCCATCGATAAAGTCCGGCACCGCGTTTGCAAACCGTTCACCATCCCCGAACAAGGGAAAGGAACATTCCTGCCCCCGCGCTACTTTAGCGTCGCCGAGAAATGTCCCGTCCTGTCTGGAGGCCTGAGATGAAGATCACCGCAGCCGGCATCGATTCGATCAAGATCAGCAATACCGAAGGCACCGAAAAGGGAGCGCAATTCATTGTCTGGCTCTACTTCCAGGTCGAAGACGAGGGCCGGCAGACCGGCCAGGAACTCGTCGTCTCCGTCCCCTACGACCCCGATCTGACCTTCAATGAGATCGCCAGGCAAGCTTTCGCACAGGCTACCGCGCGGCTTAGAGCGGGGTCCGGCATGGACGAGAGCGTGTGGTGGCGGCAATTCAACAAGAGCCTCGAGCCGCTGCCGGAATGGACAGCCACGCCGCACTGATGGAAACGCCGGCTTCTAGTTGAAAGAACCGGGAATTCCGTCGAATCCTTCATATCGCGGCAAACCCTTTGCCTCTTGCACGAAAAGATGACGCCGACGTCTCTGCCAGGGTGGCAAGGGGGCTGCCTGTCGTCCGCTGAGGACTGGCGTGAAATCTGTCACATTCCTCGCATGGCCGATCCTGTAGGCTGGCCCCATCGCTCACGCGACTGGTTGCCAGGGGAGAAAGGGATCATGCGTGTAAGGATGGGGCCCGCGAAGCGGGAAGGAAACCATCGGCTCATTTTCGACCAGGAGCTTAGCGGACGAGAGCTTGCTTCGCCTTCCGACGAGGAAGTTGCGATATCGATCGCCGCCGATCCGCTCCACAGAAAATCGGGCTACCGGGACAACTCGCGCTATCGCTACGAAATCGTCCTATCGGCCAGGGAAGTCGAAAGGTTGATGAAGCAGATTGCGCTCTGACGTCACTAGGCGACGGGCGCGGCAACACCCTCGTTGGACAGGACAGTCGACGGCGCCGGCGCGGCGGTTCAAGGTTCACGTGCCGGACCCGCTTCATGCCTGCGGTCCTGAATTCGAAGCCTCCCACTAGACGGATTTCGTGCAACGGCTTGCGGCCGGGCCGCGTGTGGCAACAGTCTGGCGTTGACTGACGGAGTGGCGCAAACCATTATCCGTTGTCGCGGAAATGGGAAGATCGCGCGACGTTCCCTGGAGAACATGAACACACGTTCCGACAGGACCGCGCAAGACGGCAAAGCCTCCAACGAAATCGTCAGTTTTCGTCCCGAGCATTTCGAGCTTCTTTTCAGTGATTGCCGGCCCGAGCGCTACCAGGCTGGCGAATATCTTTTTATGCACGATGATCCGTCGGATCGAATCTATGGCGTCGTGTCGGGAATCGTTGAGATTTCCACCTATTCGATCAGCGGGCGCAAGCTGGTCGCCAACATCGAACAATCGCGCAGCCTCATTGGTGAAATCGGGGCGCTTGATTCAGGCCCACGAACGGCCAGCGCCGTCTGCCTCACCGATTGCGAGCTGGTCTCCCTGAACCGGCCGCAGCTCATGCGCAAGCTGGCGGGCAACGCCTCGCTGGCGTTGGCGATGATCGAGATCCTGTGCTTGCGCCTTCGCTGGCTCAACGCCGAGCGCAACGACCTTGCGCTTCTTAAAATTGAGGCGCGATTGGCCAAGCGGTTGCTTTTGCTGGGCGAGCGCCTGGCCGACGAAGCCGGCTGGATCGGGATTTCGCAGTCCGAACTTGCTGCTTTCCTGGGCGCGACTCGGGAATCCGTCAACAAGATACTCAATACTTGGCGCACCCAAGAGCTGATCGGCACCAAGCGCGGTGCCATCCGGCTGCTTTCGAAGCATGGTCTGCAGCAGATCGCTGTTCTCGAAGATGACTGACTAAAGCCTCGAGCGCATATAGCGCAGGCTCGAGCGGCTGGGCATGAAGAAATAGCCGCCACCGCGCGTGGTGACGAAGCTCGGCAGATCGCGCAACATCACTTGTCCTTCGCCGACCGGGATGGAGAAACTACCCCTTCCCTCGTTGGCGCCGATCGTAGGGTCCTTTCCGCCAGCCAATCCCTGGAGAAATGGTGACGACACCCAGGTTTGCTGCATGAACTCGTATTGCCGTTCTATATCGGCATTGAGGCACATGAACAGCAGTCCAGCCTCCTTTCCGGTCTCGTAGGTACGGCCACGCCGCAGGATGCGATGGCGGTTGTTGATCCGAAGTTGTGTCTGGGGAACGCTGCCCAGCGAATCCCGTGGATTCGAGCGACGGACATGCGAGCCCAGAGGGCATTGGAGCCCCTGCGGGTCCTCCATCGCGAAGCCGAAATCATTGTCCGCTTCGCGGCCTGGGCGGCCATTCGGATTGCGGACGAGCGAGCTACCGTCCTGCCAGCGTCCGACCATCTTCGCGGCTACCCATCTTTCATCGAGTTGCGGATCACGGGTTTCCGCCCTCGCCAGTTCCGCCGCATGTCGGCAGTAGGCGTCGAATAGCGAGACGTGCTGTTCGAGTTGGCGGACAACGACGAAACTGCCGTTGCGGCCGAAATCCCGCATCGTCTCCTTCCTTCCGAAGAGTTGCCCCTCCGGCCCGGCCTGAAGCGGCGGCAGGATGCCCTCCCTATCCTGCCCTTCGGAAACCGTGGGCGACGGCGGATAGAATCCGCTCTCATCATTGTAGCCAAGCAGGAACTCGCCGGGCTCGACAAGATGCATGCGCCCGGCACTTTCGTTGGCGCGTGGCGTACCTCGCACGACAGGCTGCGAAATGCCGTCGACGAAGCCGAAATGCTCGACCGCCTGTCCGCCTTTCCGCCGGACCGTCAGCGGAAGGCTGGCGGTCAGCTCAATTCCGGCCTTTGCCGCCGCCCGCAGGACCGCCTGGACATCGGAATCGAGGTCTTTCTTGATGGCGGCGTAGCAGACGACCATCAAGTCAACCGGTTTTTGCCCATTGCCCCACGACCAGTGCTCGGGCGCGCTCCGGCCAACGTCATCAAGCGCACGACTGCGTGCCTCCATTGCCATGCCTTGTCGGAAAGCGGCGGGAAAGCCGTCAAGGCTGTCGCCGTCCGTCGGATCGCCAAAGCCGAGGCGCCGGAGGCCATCCGGCCCCAGAAAAGTTATCATTGCACGGCCCGATGAAAGCCGGTTGCCGAAACTGGTACGTTCCAGCAGGAATCCCAACCAGTCCCGCCGAGCTGCGCCCGGCAGGCCTTGGGGAACCCGGAAAGCGAGCATCTTCGCCGTCCCCAGCGGGCCCATGGCGCCGAAGAAGATCGACTGGATTTCTTCGGTTTCAAGTGTGTGGCGCGGCCGCGGGCGCGAGCCGAAGAGCCGCAGCCAGTCGCGCGCCTCACTCTCCGTCTCGGCCCGGGCGAGGCCGCTCCTTATCAAGGAATTGGTCCGGATGCGCCCGGTCGTGAGGCCGGGATAGGCTGCATACCAGAAGAGGGTCGGCACCTGCTGCGCCCGCGCCCAGCGTTTGAAACGGTCGCCATCCGTCGCGCCGTCCCGGAAGAGCATTCGCGTCCTCGGAAACCCCAGCGCGTTGCTCCAAACGCCCGTCAGCCCTGCGTGGGCCTTGGTGATGAAATCCTCAAGATAGCTTTCCCAACTGCCGACATAGTTGCTGAGGAAGACGAGTTGTCCGGTTTTCGGCAGCGATATCCACCGCGCGAAATGGATGGTGTCGATATCGGCCAGATAGCCCGGCCGGAAGACCTGTCGCGCCATGATGGATATCAGGTAGAAGGCAAGCCTTAGGGCCAGACGCCGCAGCCAGCCAGCCTTGAGCACGGAAACCGCCGTCAGGTGGTTCTGCGCAATTCGGTTCTCGCGCTTCGCGATCTCCTCCAGCAGCGCTAGGTCAGGCCCTTTCTCGCCCGGAACGTCGCGCTTCTCCAAGCGTCGCAAATAAAGGAAAAGGAGCAGTCCGATGAAGGAGAGCAACATGCTCACGCCGATGATCGTGAGCACGATGGACGTCCCGAGTATCAGGAGATTGCGAAAGAACCCGGGCGCATAGCCGAACACAAGTGTGTAGGTGATGCCCAGGCAAATCAGCAGGAAAATCGCTCCGACGGCGAGGACACGCGGGGCGCCCAGCGTGCGCTTGACGGCGCTAGCCACGTTGCCGGCGGGCCTCTCCAGAAGCGCATGGGCGGGCTCGAAGGCCCATTCGAAGCCGCCGCGCCCGGCCAGGCCGCGCCGCACGGAGGCGAGGACCTCACCGGCCTCGGCATGGTCGCCCGCCACCGCTATCTCGGCCCGTGCCGCCACTTCCAGTTCGGCCTCGGCACGACTGCGCATGACGGAATGGCCGGGCGTTCCGGAGAACACGAGCCCCGCATTGCTGCCGAATGTGGGAGATATCAGCGGCGCGTGCCGGCGAATGAAGGCGTCGAGGGGCTGTCGCGGGTCCAGCCCGCAAGCCGTGCTTAGGAGGTCGCGCAGGACAGGCTCCACCGCCTTGGCGAAAGCGCCGATCACTTCGTCCTGGGTCCCGTCGCCGGACAGTTCGATGAGCAGATGGCAGGTGCCATCCGCTGCACTCCCGTCGATCACCGCGATGCTGGCGAAATGGATGATGCCGCTTCCGTCCAGACTGGCTTTCATCGCTTCGCTTGCCGGATTGCCAAGCGCACCCACCTTCGCACGCAATTCGTCAGGGCGCGTGCCCTCCGTGCAAGCGAACACCGCCGTCACCATGGCGTGCTCGACGGTCCTGGAAAGCGGGGCGGGCTCGAAGCGGACGAACAGGCTCTCGGGATAGGCGCCGAGCCGCGTGAGCCGCCCCGACCTGCCGCTCGCCCGTCTCAGGCCCGGTTTCGAGAAAAGCGCGCGAAGGCACTCCGCGATCTGCGCACGGGCAAATGCCGCGCCGATGCACTGATGGATGCCGTGGCCGAAGAGGAGATAGTCGCGCGCCGGACGCCCCATGTCGAAGCGCTCCGGCTCATGCACCACCGCCGGATCGAACATTGCCGAGAGCGTCGCCGGCATGACCGTGGTCCCGGCCTTGACCTGCCGTTGGCGCCTTGTGCCCTGGGCGATCACAGCATCGCGAGCAGCGTAGCGGAACGGGCCTATCCAAATGGGCTTGAAGCGCATCGCCTCCAGCATCGCCTTCTCCAGGCGGGCATTGTCGTCGGCCGCGATGGCGTCCTCCACCGCCCGTCGGGCTTTCGCATTGGAAAGCAGGACGTCCAGGCAGTTGCCGCTTGCAAGGAGATTTGTCGGCGTGAAACCCGCGATCATTCCGAGCATGATGGAGTGGACGTCGCCGAGCGCGATCTGCGGATCTTTCTCGTCGAGAAGTTCGACCAGCCGACCGAGCGGCGTGGAACGCGGCACCGCTCCCTCGCGCACCTTCTCGATCGAGCGGTCGATCGCCCGTTTCATTCGGTCGGCCGCGACCACCGCCAATTCGCGGACGGTGGGGTCGGCGCCCGGGTCGGCGAAAAACAATCCGCTCAGCGCGTTGGCCCAGTTCGAGAAGGACGCCTCGTCGTCTACCACCACGCCGAAATAGTCACGGCAGATCCTCACAGGGACCACGCGCAGAAGATCAGCCACGGCGTCGAAGCGCGGCGCGGCGCGCTGCATGATCGCCCGCGCATGGCGCGCCGCAAGGGGCCGCACCACGCTCTCGACCTCCTCGACCGGGAAGGCGCTCAGTACATGCGACTTCATGCGGCGGTAATCCGGGCCATCCTGCATGCCGAGAATGAAATTGGTGCCGCCGGCGATCTCGGTCATTTCGAGGCCATAGGGCGTCTGGAACACGTCCTGCCGTTCCAGCACCTCGCGCACGTCGTCGTTGCGCGTGACCAGAACGAACTTGCCGAGGCGCAGGATCGGAAAGAAGCGCCGCAGCAACCTCAGCGCCCAGCGCGGATTTTCCAGGAGGCGGCTCGTGAACCTTGCGCGCAGGCTCTTTGCGCGAATCCTCTCCATGTCGAATGGCGGCATTTCGCTCAGCGGTCGCTGATTGCGCTCGGCCTCGATCACGCCGTCATAGTACTTGGTTGTTGCCATCGCGTATTCCCTGGACAGCACGGCACTACACGTAGATCGGCACGTCTTCTGTGAAGCAGTTCACGCCGGGGCGGGCGCACATCGCGCCTTCGCCCTAGCCGGCACTGTTGAAATTATCGACCAGGAATGCAGTGGCCGTCTTCTCCGCAAACGGGATCCATTCGACACGCTCGGGCGAAAAGTCAGGGTGGTATGCGTGGAAGATTTCCTTTTCTCGCCGTGCTTCTTCGAGTCGACCGCTACGCGCCAGCGCTCCGATTTTCAGGAAGCGCGCATAGAAATACTGCGGCGACAGGCCGAGCGATTCCTCGGCGGCCTCGATGGCATCGCGCCATTGCCGGTTCAGACAGCACGCAGCCGCCAGTTCGCCCAGATTATGGAACCCGTAAATATCGAAGGGACTGAGACGCCGCGCCGTTCTGAACATGGGGATCGCCGTGGCCGCTTCCACCAGCAGAAGATGCGCACTGCCCAGCGCCGAATGGGCGAAGGCGAAACTCGGGTTGATCTGCAGGGCCTCGTACAGATGTTCTATGGCAAGCCTGGGCTTGCCGCGCATGATCGCCACGGCGCCCAGATGAGCATGAGGACGGGCGTTCTGGCTATCCATCAGCAGCGCCTTGCGCGACAATTCGGTCACCATGTCGAGGTCTTCGCCATGGCCGGAGCGCAACCAACCGCGCCAGAAATACCACCATGCCAGTTCGTTGAGCACGGCGCTTGAGTTCGGCGCCTTCCGGCGTGCTTCCTCGAGGCAATCGAGGGCGAGCGCGGTATCCATGCGCGTGCGGCGTTGCATGTGCCAACGCGCCCGCCGGACGAGTTGCCAGGTCTCCAGACTCTCCCAGGGCACCTGGAAGGTTCGAGCCTGCTCGACCTGCTCGACTTCCTTTTCCAGCATGGTGACGATCATGCCGCCGATTTCGTGGTTCACCAGCGAAAGATCCGAAATGGGACGGCGGAATCCACGCGACCACACCAGTCTCTCATTGGCGGCATCGGTCAGCGTGATGGTAAGGTCGAATTGCGAGCTGGCGCGAGAAATCCTGCCGTCCACGAGATAGCGCGCCCCCAACGCGCTTCCGGTCCTGCGGGGGCCCAGCGCCTTGTCACGGAACTGAAAGCTGGATTCCCTGGCGATCACTGGAAGCCAGCGCGTGCTGCATAGTCCCTGGATGATGTCTTCGGCGACGCCGTCAGCCACGTAGTCGAATTCCTGCGGACCCGCCTCATTCTGGAACGGCAGCACGGCGATCGCCGGCGGCGCGGACGGATCCCCGGCGCCATGCGGTCTGGCCCGCGCTTCGTCGCCGTCTTCCCGGCTCGCGACGAAGATGCGCACCGGAAGGGCGATATTCTTGAGCGTCTGTTCGCCCATGTCGATGAAGCGCACCGCGACCTTGTCCCTGACGTGGTTCCAGGTGGTCTCAGAAATCGCCAGCCCGTCATTGGGCGCCAGTTCCTGTATGCGGGCGGCGATGTTCACATCGTCGCCGTAGAGGCTGGAGCCGCGGACGATGACATTTCCGGTATTGATCCCGACCCGAAACGGCATGCGCATCTGCTGCGCCACGCGTTCGTTCAGGGCGACGATCTTTTCCTGGAAATTGAGAGCCGCACGCAGCGCATCGATCGGTGTGCCGAACTCCGCCATTATGCTGTCACCGGCGGCGCCGAAAGTGCGCCCGCCTGCGGCATCACAGCTGTCAGCGATTATCGCTCGCCGCTGCTCGAAGGCCGCCACGGCGAACTCATCGTCGATTCCCATCAGGCGTGAAAATCCAACCGCGTCCATGGACGCGATCGTAGTGACCTGTCGGGTATATTGCCCCTCGGACATCGGCGTCGGCAGGTGCCCCTCGATGAGGTCGAGCGTAGCCCCGCGGCAATGTTCAAGCAACCTGCAAGAAGCCTCGCGGCATTGTGTCCGGGGCCAGCGTCCTTTCGGTCCCTGGCCGCACTTTAATGGCGAATGTAGCCAATTTCACAGAAGCCACGCGCGAACACGCCTAATCTGGCCCCCATCACAGAGCAACGACCAGCAATCAGGTGTTCGACATGACAACCTCTTCAGCCTGTACAGCAACCGCCAACGGCACGAGCAGGCCGCTCGGTGCGATGCCCGCTGAGTTCGCGGGTGATGTCGATGTCCCGCGGGCGACATCCAGCATTGTCAGGGGTAGCGCCCGCCCCGCAGCCGGACGCCGAAGCGCGGTGGTTCTGATCGACGACCGCATTCTGCCCCGCGAATGCTTGCGGAGCAGCCTGGCTCTGCATGACGCTCCATGGGAAGTCATCGCATGCAGCTCTTTCGAAGAATGGAATGACGAGGCAGGCCGGCATCCTCCACTGGCCGCAGTGCTCCTCCATGCGGGTTCGGAAAAGATCACCGATCCCCGCATGGAGGAGCGTATCGAAGGGATCGTCGAAGCATCCGGTGCCGCGCCGCTGATCATCCTGGGGGGCAGCGACGACGTAATGCAGATCCTACACGCTTTCGAACACGGGGCACGGGGCTACATACCTTGCTCGGTAAGTGTCGAGGTCTGTATCGAAGCCATAAATCTTGCGCTCGCCGGCGGCGTCTTCGTGCCAGCCAGCACGATCATGGCTATGCGCGACGTGATCAATTCAAGCTCCCCGCGCGACCGGCACCTGGCCGAAATGTTCACCCACCGGCAGATCCAGGTGGCCAAGGCGATCTGGGAAGGCAAGCCGAACAAGATAATCGCCTATGAGCTGAACATGTGCGAAAGCACGGTGAAGATCCACGCTCGCAACATCATGCAGAAGCTCAAGGCCACCAACCGTACCGAAGCGGCCTACAAAGTCTCCAACATGTTCGCCGACATCGGGGTTCGTTTGTGATGCCCCGGGCGGGGGCACCTTTCCAACCTGTCGGCGACGGACCTCCGCGGTCGGCCAGGTGATCTTGGCACGGAACGTCGACGCCACGGCTACCGGCGACCGCCGATGCTTCCGTAGCGGAAGAGGCCCTCTTACGCCATAAACCGCATTTGTCGGCTCCACGGTGGGTAAGGCGGCGACATGTCGCAAGTGCCAGGGCGGCGGCGAGCCCGCGCGCAAGAGAGCGCCGATTGCGATGGAAGCGCTGCCCCAGCACGTGCCGGACACATGCTAAGGGGCTTCTAACTATATATTTGATTTTGCTGATATTTTCCTTCCCGAGACATGGCTGACAGTTCCTTCCGGGCAGATGGTTTACACAATCTGGCATTTGGGGAGAGACCCGGATGCCGTGGAAAGAGTGTAGACCCATGGACGAACGCCTCAAATTCATTGCTCGGCTCCTCGAGGGAGAGAAGATGAACCCGCTATGCCGGGAGTCCGGTATCTCGCGGGTGACCGGCTACAAGATTTACGAGCGTTACAGGGAATGCGGGCTGGACGGCCTGAACGACCGGAGCCGGTGACCCTATCGGCAGGCCAACAGACTACCCTTCCAGATCGAGCGAAGCATTCTCGGCATCAAGCGCGAACACCCGTCCTGGGGCGCGCCGAAGGTCCGCGACAAGCTCCTGCGGTCGTTTCCGATGGCCAAGCCGCCGGCTGTCTCGACGGTTCACGCCGTGCTCGACCGCAACGGCCTGGTGCAGCGCCGCAGGCGCCGGCGCTACAAGGCCGAAGGCACCCCCCTGCATGACAGTAGCGAGCCGAACGGGCTGTGGTGCGCCGATTACAAGGGGAAGT
>JBQCFA010000390.1:0-14844 GCA_051959695.1 Rhizobiaceae bacterium | reverse complement strand
CAGCGTCGCCTATGTCAATGAAATCAACGCGCTGACAGAGGCGATGGCGACTCCCTGGCACGGCCATTCCTGCTACGGCGAAGGTGGACCGGGCCTGAGGCCCGCCGACGGATCGTTCCGGGCGCACTATAAGGGCTTCGACTGATGGCAAGGGAACCCGGCATCGTCGGCGTCCTGCCCCTCGGACGGCCTACCTTCGACGTGCCCTACGCCGAGGAGCGGCTGGGCGAGATGCTTGCCGCGCTCGATGCCGGCGGGGCGAGGCTTGTCGGCCCGCGCAACCTACTGTTCGACGCGGCGGCGACCCTCGAGGCGATCGGCGGATTGCAGGCCGCGCATGTCGACCGGATACTCATCCTTCAGGTGACCTTCACCGATGCGTCGATGACGGTCGAAATCTCCAACTCATTCGACCTGCCGCTCGCCATCTGGGCCGTGCCGGAGCCGAGGATCGGCGGCCGCCTGCGGCTCAATTCCTTCTGCGGGCTGAACCTCGCCTCCCACGCGCTGGGGCTGAACGGCCGGAAATACGGTACGCTTTATGCCGATCCGCTTTCGCCGAATATCGGCACGGCCTTGGCCGGACTTCTCGGCGGAGGACGCATCGCAAGCCCGGCGAAAACGCGGCCCGCGCGTTCGGATGGCCGAAGCAGCGCCGCAGCGGCGGTCCGCGGCGCGCGCATCGCTCGCATCGGCCATCATCCCGACGGCTTCGACACCTGCGCCTACGACAAGCGCAAGCTCGCCGCGCTCGCCGATGTGACGGTGGACGAACTGGAACTGCCGGCATTATTTGGACGCGCGAAATCGGCGCCGGCGGCCGCGCAGGCTGACATTCGCCGTCAGGTGGAAGACCTGCTTACAGGTCTCGAAGCGGTCGACCAGCCGCAGCTCGAGCGCTCGCTCAGGCTGAAGGCGGCGCTCGACGAACTGCGCGAGGAAGGCCGCTACGACGCTTTCGCCATCCGCTGCTGGCCGGAAACCTTCACCCAATATGGCGGCGCGGTCTGTGGCCCGGTTTCGATGATGGGCGAGGCGAGGGTGCCGTGCGCCTGCGAGGCCGACGTGTATGGCGCGCTCACCACGCTTCTCCTGCAGAAGGCAGCGGATGCGCCGGCATTCCTGGCCGATCTCGTGGATCTCGACATCGAGGACGATACCGGCGTCGTCTGGCATTGCGGGCAGGCGCCGATCTCGATGGCCGCTCCCGAATTCCAGCCGCGGGCGACCATCCATACCAACCGCAAGATGCCGCTCCTGTTCGAATTTCCGCTGAAGGAGGGCCGCGTCACCTTCTTCCGCATCAGCCAGGCGCGCGGCCAGACGATTGCTGTGATCGGCGGCGGCGAGATGCTGAAGCGGCCGATGGCCTTCACCGGCACGTCGGGGGTGGTGCGTTTCGACAGCGGCGCGGGTAAGGTGCTGGAGACGGTCATCGGCTCGGCGCTGGAGCACCACATGGCGCTCGCCTATGGCGACCATCGCGCCAGCCTCGAAGCCGCGGCGGCGGAACTCAAGCTTCCCGTGCTGCGGCTTTGATGCTCGGCGTCGAAGCCTCTGTACCTACCACTCGCCGGTGTTCGGCATCGATTTCCATGGCTCGGCCGGCTCGAGAGGCTCGCCTTCCTGCAGGAGTTCGATGGAGATGTTGTCGGGCGAGCGGACGAAGGCCATGTTGCCGTCGCGCGGCGGACGGTTGATGGTGACGCCGGCGTCCATCAGTTTCCGGCAGGTCTCGTAAATGTTGTCCACCTTGTAGGCGAGGTGGCCGAAATTGCGTCCGCCCTTGTAGTCCTCCGGATCCCAGTTGAAGGTGAGCTCGAT
This sequence comes from Rhizobiaceae bacterium, assembly GCA_051959695.1. Lineage (GTDB taxonomy): Bacteria > Pseudomonadota > Alphaproteobacteria > Rhizobiales > Rhizobiaceae > Mesorhizobium_L. The sequence goes on along the minus strand of JBQCFA010000390.1, from coordinate 13,020 downwards.
TTCCGGGGCGCGTTCGGCCCGTGCCCGGTCGGCGTCCTTCGACGCGGCGAGGAAGATCAGCGTATAGCGGCCCTTTTCGTTGTCGAAGCGGCGTGTTTCCACGAGGCCGAGCTTCTTGCAGTAAAAATCGAGGGACTGCTCGATGTCACGGATGCGAACCATGGTGTGGAGATAGCGCATGTCCTTGCCTCTTCGTTGTGTTCTGTCGATGACATAGAGCGCTGGACGGGGGTGCGGCAACCGGGACAACCTGCTGACGTGCTCTTTATTGCAAATCTGTTGAATATTGAAAAATCGCGTGAGGTGGCTTGTGCACTCCCGGAACGGGGATGCTATCCTTGCGTAAGAATCAGACGGCGTTTCGTAAGCAAAAGGGGTGCGTTCGGATGGGGGACAAGGCCTCTTCGGGGAGGCAGGACAGCGCGAGAGACGATTTCGCGGGGCGCGAGGGCGCCGCGGACGATGAGGCTCTCGCCGAAGTCTCCGGCGCTATCAAATGGTTTGACGTGGCCAAGGGCTCTGGCTTCATCCTGCCCGACGCCACTACCGCGCAGGCGGGGCTGGGCGATGTGCTGCTCCACGTCACCTGCCTGCGGCGCGACGGCTTCCAGACGGCGCTTGAAGGCGCTCGGGTCGTCTGCCTCGTAAAGCGGGGCGATCGCGGCATGCAGGCATTCCGCGTTCTCTCGATGGACAATTCCACGGCAATCCATCCCGCCGAACAGGGCGGACAGCGCACGCACGTCGCGGTGACGCCCGAAAGCGGGCTGGAGCGTGCGCTCGTGAAGTGGTTCAACCGCACCAAGGGATTCGGGTTCCTGACGCGGGGCGAGGGCACGGAGGATATTTTCGTGCACATGGAGACGCTGCGCCGCTACGGCCTCACCGAATTGCGGCCGGGACAGGTCGTGCTGGTTCGCTTCGGCCGCGGCGAAAAAGGCCTTATGGCTGCCGAAATTCACCCCGATATGGGAACCCTGCCGGTTTCGCACTGAACCGGTCTAGGCCAGGGCGTAGTGGCGCCCTCCTTTCCAGGGGCGCGATGATGAAGGCACGGGTTCAACTCTTGTCGATGCGTGTGCTTTTCGCGGCCGGGATGGCCGTCTTCGCTCTTGCGCTCCTGTTGTCGCCGGTCCGTGCAGGCGAAGCCCCGATGATCCTGCCGACCGACCCGACGCCGCTAGTCGTCGACGGTGCGAACGGAGAGCACAGCTTCTCGATAGAGATCGCGAATACGCCCGACGAGCAGGAACAGGGCCTGATGTTCCGACAGAGCATGGCGGACAACCATGGCATGCTGTTCGCATTCGACCATACGGAGCCGCTTGCCTTCTGGATGAAGAATACGCCCATGCCGCTCGACCTGATCTTCATCAGCGGTCGCGGCAAGGTGAAGGCGGTACGCCGGGGCACGCCGTTTTCGACGGACATCGTCTCCCCGAACCAGCCGGTGCGTTTCGTCCTTGAACTGAAGGCCGGAATGGCCGAAAAGGCCGGCATCGCGGATGGGACGGTTTTGCATCATCCGGTCATCGAAGCGGCGTCGCATCAGGAATAGTCCTCATGCTCGGCTGCTTGGCCGAATTGCTCGGAAGGCGTCCGGCGGGATTTTCGAACGGGGCGCCATGCAGTTCTTCCATCATGATGGCTTCGATCTGGCCTTCATCGATCAGGGCGACGGCGAGCCTGTCCTCCTGATCCACGGCTTCGGCTCGAGCCATGTCGTCAACTGGGTGACCCCCGGCTGGGTCAAGACGCTGACCGAGGCCGGCTATCGGGTGATCGCGTTCGACAATCGCGGCCATGGAGCCTCTTCGAAAAGCTACGAACCCGAAGACTACCGTGCCCAGGAGATGGCCGGTGACGCCGCCGCGCTGCTCGACCATCTGGGCATCCCGCGCGCGCATGTCATGGGTTATTCCATGGGCGCGCGCATCGCCGCCTTCATGGCGCTCGAATACCCGGAGAAGGTGGCGACGGTGATCTTCGGCGGGCTGGGTGAGGGGATGGTGAAAGGCGTCGGCGACTGGGACCCGATCGCAGAAGCCCTGCTTGCTGAGGATGCGGCATTGGTCACGCATCCGAGAGGCAGGATGTTCCGTGCCTTCGCCGACCAGACCAGAAGCGACCGGCGGGCGCTTGCCGCCTGCATCAGGACCTCGCGGGACCTGATAAGCGCGGCCGAGATCGCCGGCATCCATCAGCCGGCGCTGGTGGCCGTCGGTACCACCGACGACATCGCGGGTTCGCCCTCGAAGCTCGCCGGACTGATGCCGCACGGCGAGGCCTTCGCCATCGAGGGCCGCGACCACATGCTGTCGGTCGGCGATCGTACGTTCAAGAAAAGGGCCCTGGAATTCCTGCGCGCGCATCCGATCTGAACCGCAGGCGCGTCAACGAATCGTTTTCCACACCGGCTTGAATCCGCGCGCATCAAATCCATTTGAAGCATGCTTAAGGAAATTGCGGTTCAATCGGGCTTCGCGATGGACTATGACGACGGCCAAGGTGACCGCTCACCGGAACCGCAAGGGAGAGCGTCTATGAATATGCGCAACGCCGCGAGGAGTTCGAACCTCCAGTCGGTCGATCCGATCTGGGACGCAGTGCGCGAGGAGGCTTCGGAAGCCGTCGCCAACGATCCGCTGCTCTCGGCGTTCCTGTTTTCGACGATCCTGAACCAGGCGACGCTGGAAGGGGCCGTGATCCACCGCTTGTCGGAGCGGCTCGACCATTCCGACATGAGCGCGGACATCATCCGCCAGACCTTCGCGGAGATGCTGAGGGACGATCCGGACTGGAGCACGGTGGTTCGCGTCGACATCCAGGCCTACTACGACCGCGACCCGGCCTGCGACCGCTTCCTCATGCCGGTTCTCTACTTCAAGGGGTTCCACGCCGTCCAGACGCACAGGCTCGCCCACTGGCTATGGACGCGCGGCAGACGCGACTTCGCGCTGTACCTGCAAAGCCGCGCCTCCGCCGTCTTCCAGGTGGACATTCACCCCGCGGCTCGTCTCGGCAGGGGCATCTTCATCGACCATGCCACCGGCGTCGTCGTCGGCGAGACGGCGGTGGTTGAGGACAACGTCTCCATGCTGCATGGCGTGACGCTTGGCGGCACGGGAAAGGCGGGTGGCGACCGCCATCCGAAGATCCGCCATGGAGTGCTGATCGGTGCCGGCGCCAAGATACTCGGCAATATCGAGGTAGGCCATTGCTCCAAGGTGGCCGCCGGCTCCGTGCTGCTCACCTCGATTCCGAACAACAAGACGGTGGCCGGCGTGCCGGCGCGGATCGTCGGCGAGTCCGGCTGCGACGAGCCTTCGCGTGCGATGGACCAGTTGCTCGGCAACCAGGAACACGCTTTCCCCAACGGTTGAAAGACGGCTCCCGGGCTTTACATGGTGAGGACCGGCGTGCCAGAAGCGCGCCGTGTCGCGCTTTTGCACGGCCGACGGAATGTCACCGGAGAATTTCCTTGAAGCCTGAAGAGATCAGAAAGCTGGACGCTTATTTCAAGCGGACCTTCAAGAATCCGACCCTGGAGGTCAAGGCGCGCCCGCGCAAGGACGATTCGTGCGAGCTCTATGTCGGCGACGAATTCCTCGGCATCATCTTCCGCGACGACGACGACGGCGAACTCTCCTACAATTTCTCCATGGCCATCCTGGACGTGGATCTTTGATCCGACACTGCGACCTCATGGGTTCGCTTACTTGTCGGTCCTTATGAAGGACCTGGCCTTCGCGGTCACCGCGGCGTCGAGCGAACGCCAGTCGGCCAGGAATTGGCGCGGAAAGCGGTAGTTGAGCGAAAGCTCGTCGCCGATCAGCACGTCGCTCTGACATGGCGCCAGGGATTCGTCGGCGGAGGGGCCGACCAGGCAGCGGGCGACGAACGGCTCGCCTCCGCCGGGCTTCTCGGCAACCGCAAGCACCTCGTTGAGGTAGCCGGTTTCCGGCCGGAAGCCGTAAAGCGTAACCCCGTTCCCGGTCGGGGTTCCTGGGTCGACGACCAGCGACCGGTAGATCGGCTCGAACCGTCCGCCCATGTCGCGTGACATCGCCTGCGGCTCGAAGGACAGAAAGAGAATGTCCTTGCGTCCGTCCTTGCCGTTGAAATCGTCGCGGGCCGCCTCCGTATAGCCGGTCAGATCCGGCCAGCGCAGATAGAGGTCCAGCTTCGGGGCGACGCCGTCGCGGCGGGCCTCCTGGAAGCGGATCATGTTGGCCGGCACCAAAAGGACATTGTTGCCTATGACGATTTCGCGCGACGTCGGATCGTCGGAATAGCCACCCATCGAGATCGACGGGCCGAGCCATCGGCCCGCAGCCGCGATAAGGGCGGAAACAAGCGCCACAGCTGCGAACAGATAGAAGGCCCGGACCAGGAATACCTGGTCGATGCCTCTTACTTCCGCGGCTGAACCGGCATTCTGCGTCATAGGATTGTCCCGCGGGCGGTCGATGGAGTCCGCATGCCGCCGCCTGCCGACAGAACCTTGCCGCGCTCATGGTAAATGCGCAGTAAACGAACCGCCGAAGACAGGTCCGCCTGAAAAGGCGGAGCCGGCCCAGGGACATGGGCCGGCTCCTGGCCCGGTCGTTGGGGACGGGGAGGGTGGGGACTCGACCGGGCTTCTCGTCGCCGCGTCGCGGGCGCGGCTGATTCTCAGAACATGGCGGCGCCGGACGGCGCCGCCGAAACGTCGTCTATTGCACGCTGCCCACCGCGACCATCGGCGTGCGATCGTCGCGGATCGACACCCATTCGCCGGAATCGGTTTCCGACTGGCGCTTCAGGTACTGGTACTTCGTATCCGTCCAGACGAGGACCTTGGGCTCGAGATTGTCGAGGATGTAGTCGCCGAGGCTGGTATGGACCGTCAGCACCGCGTGGCCGTCGCCGTTTGCCTGGCGCACGACGGTCATGAGCACGTTCCCGGCGGGAACGCCCTTTTCCATGAGCTCGCGGCGCTTCTCCAGCGCGTAATCCTCGCAATCGCCGTAGCGGCCCGGATACGACCACACCTCTTCCTTGCCCCACATTTCCATGTCGGTCCTGGGCTGGACGCGCGTATTGACTTCGTTGTTGATGGAGATCATCTCGGCCCAGAGTTGCCGGGTCAGCTCGACCGGCGGCTCCTTCGGAGTGTATTCCTTGCACTCCGCCGGTAGCTTCAGGCAGAATTCGTAATGCCCGATCGGCTGAGAGGTCAGGTTGCCCGTCGGCATGAACGACTGGGCGGCGTTCGCCGATCCAGCCCACATCGCGAGCGGCATCCCCACCGCCGCCAGAAGCCCGATGACTCGTCCCGTAGTCATTGTGGTGTCTCCCCGTTTGAGACCACAATGACAGAGATCGATTTATTCCACGCAAAATTGCATAGTACAGTTTAAGTTCAATGCGCCTATATTGATATTATTACTTGAATAGAATAAGTATAAAATATGATTCAAATTTTAGCGATCGACATGGCCAGCGACATGGAAGTCCTGAACGGAGCGCCCGGCCGTCTGTCGTGGCATGTTTTTGCAAGCCGGGTGGCCAATCCAACCGCATGCTGCAGGGACCGGGTGGTCGCTATCGGCAACAAAAAAGGCCGGCGATGCCGGCCTTCTCGTTTCCGATGCGATGGCTGATCGTTCAGGAGGCTTTCTGCTGGAACGCGGCATCCAGCATCTCGGGTCGTTGCACGACCGCGAACTCGACAGCGATGCCGTCTTCGAAATGACGAACCACCTGGCCGCGCATGGTGCCGAGGGTAACCTGGACGCCAAGGGCCGGCTTCACTTCGATTTCGACCGCGGCGCCGGAAAGCGAGAGGTCGATGATGCGGCACTGATACTGCCGCCCGTCGGCCAGCTTGAGGACGCTCATCGGATTGCGCGGCGCCACGCGCTCGTGGCGCCGGTCTTCCGGAAGATCGAGTTCATGCTTGTTGGCAAGCCAGGTAAGCTGGGCGGCCAACTTGTCCTTTTTCCGGTCGGAGGCGATGACCGTCATGGCGAAGCCGTCCTGGAGGCGGCGCGTGATGACGCCTTCGACACGGCCGATATGATCGATATAGGCGATGACCTTCTCACCGGGCTCGCCGATGCGATCCGTGCGCAGCGCCACATTGCCCGGCGACATGTCCATCACCTGGCACGGATGCTCCGTCCGGTCTTCAAGCATGAAGCGCCCATAGATCTTGACCCGGACGCGCTGGAAGCTTCGCCTTTCGGCTCTTGACGGCGCGATTTCGATCGCCGCTGACTTCATTTTCGCCTCTGACCGGTTCCATCCTCGCGAGCGGGCGAGAATCTCCCGAGAAAAATAGGTCTTTCCCGGTTAACAAGCGGTAAGCTGGGCAGTGTCTTTTTTTATGATGGATCGCGGCCGCCTTCGAACACCACGAGGTGGCGGATGCGCCGTCCCCGTCGGCCGGGAGAGGTACCCTCGAGGTCCTCGGCACTCGGCGTGATGGCCGGAACCGTCACGGCGGGACGGTTCTTCAGGAACACCGGCTCGCGATCGGGATCGACGACGCGGATCGTGTCGATCCGGCATTCCACCACCGGATCGGCGCCGAGCCAGTAAGGCTTCTCGACGGCCGACGCGATGCCGAGCGTCCTCGGCGATTCGTCACCGCCTTCCAGCGGCAGGAGCAGCAGCTCGAAAGGATTGACGCGGCCGTTCTGGCTACGGCCTTCGAACGATATGACGACGACCGATTTGGCGTGGAAGGCGCTGTGCGACAGCCTCGCAACGAGGCGCTGGTCCTTCGGCGCCCACAACGAAGCGAGCGCAAAGCCCTTGAGCTCACGCCCGAAGACGGCGCAGAGTCGGGTGCCGGCAAGACGGAACACCGCCTCGCCGCGGCCGTCCTTTTCCAGGATGAACGTGTCGGCGAGGAGCGACTTGATGTCGGAAGGCTCGATTTCGGTTCGTTTCGGCGCCTGCCGCTTGTCCCTCAACCTGTCCCAATATTGGAACAACTCGATCGATCCGCGCTGTTTCATTCCGTCCCGCTCCGGCCCGCAATTGCATTTCTGTCCCATCGGTGAACAGCGAGTCGCCCTCCGATGACCTACATGCGTTTCGCTGCAGGTCGCGTGCCAGCAGGTTGTGGACTTGTGCACGGGGCGGGGCCGTTAAGGTTAAAAATTGGTTTCGATTGCCGCTCGCGGCCGGTCGTGGCACAGCTTTCGGCTATGAGCGAGGCGCCGTTTTACAGCACGGTTCCGGACTTTCAGTCAGAAGTCTTCTTGGGGAGCGTGGGGGCTCGTCCGGCCGTTCAGGGGAAACCCTGGACGGCATCTTTTTGCGCAATCGGGCTCGGTCTCCTATGTCTCGGAAAGCCGATTCCTCGAAAGCGCCAGCCGTGACAGATCCAATCATCGACGAACCCCGCCGCGAGGCCGTGCCTGACGACGAAGAAGAGGTCCGGCCGCGCGAACCCGTCTTCAATCTTTCGGGAACGATCCTGCTCCTCATCGCGGTCTGCGTGGGGGTTCAGCTTTTCCGCGACTATCTCCTGTCGCCGCCGGAGGACATGGCCTTCGTCGTGCATACGGCCTTCATCCCGGCCCGCTATACTCAGAACCATGCGATCGACCTCTACGATTTCACGACGCCGATAACCTACGCCTTCCTGCACGGGGGCTGGGCGCATCTCGTTGTCAACATGGTGTGGCTGGCGGCGTTCGGCTCGCCGCTTGCCTACAGGCTGGGGCCGGTGCGGCTTCTGGCATTCTGGGTGTTCACGGCCCTGGCGGCGGCCCTTTTCCATTTCCTCGCGCATCCCGACGACGTGGTGCCGGTCATCGGCGCTTCGGGCGCGATCTCCGGCATGATGGGCGCGGCTTCGCGTTTCGGCTTCCGCATGGAGCGCCTCGACGGCAGGCCGGCTTTCGCCGGACGCATGCTGTCCGTCTTCGAAGCGCTGCGAATGCGCTCGGTGCTGGTCTTCCTTGCCGTGTGGATGATCGTCAATCTCGTGACCGGACTGGGTTTCATGACGCCTGGAATGACCAATCCGATTGCCTGGGAGGCCCATATCGGCGGCTTCCTGGCCGGCTTCTTCTGTCTCGCGCCGTTCGTCGCGCGCCCCGCCGGCGGCGGGCCGGCCGAGCCGGGCTCTTGAAAAAGCCTTGAGGCGAGAGCACCATGACGGGTGCCGGGGCGGTGGTTGTCGAGGAGGACGCAGATGACCGTGAGATCCATCCTGGAGGAGAAGGGCCGGGACGTTTTCACCATAGGCCCAGACGAGACATTGACGGATGCAATCCGACTTCTCGCGGAGAGGCGGATCGGCGCCATCGTCGTGCTGAGGCCGAACGGCGCCATCGGCGGCATCCTTTCGGAACGCGACATCGTGCGGGCGCTGGCCGAAGGGGGCGCCGGCGCTCTGAAGCAGCCGGTCAGTGCTTTCATGACCGCGAAGGTGCAGGTGTGCCGCGAGGAAAACACGGTCAATGACGTCATGGAAGTGATGACGCGGGTGCGCTTCCGCCACCTTCCCGTGGAGAGGGAAGGCAAGCTTGTCGGGCTCGTGTCCATCGGTGACGTGGTCAAGCGCCGGATCGAGGATGCTGAACGCGAGACGGAGGAAATCAAGGCCTATATCGCCACGGCGTGACAGCGGCGAGCCGGAAGCGCCGAACCCTGTTGGCGCACGTCAGAGGGATGCCGCCGCTTTTCCTTTCGGGAAAGGACCCGGAAGAGCCTGACCGGAGCGGGCCTCGGAACGGCGTCAGATCGTCCTTGCGATCCGCGCCGCCAGACGCGCGTTGTTCTCGACCAGCGTGATGTTGGTCGCAAGGCTCCTGCCGCCGCTCACTTCGAGGATCTTCGCCAGCAGATAGGGTGTCACGGCCTTGCCGCTGACGCCGTCGGCCTTCGCTGCTTCCTGCGCCGCCGAGATGAAGCCTGCCATCTCCTCCGCTGGGATTTCATCCGCCTCCGGCACGGGGTTGGCCACGAGCATCCCGCCCTCGATGCCGAGGGCCCGCCGCGTACGGAAAAAGCCGGCTATGGCCTCGGGTTCGTCAAGGCGCAACGGCGCCGGGTAGGGCGATCGACGCGACCAGAAGGCCGGCACTACGTCCGAACCATAGGCGACGGCCGGCACGCCACGCGTCTCCAGCACTTCCAGCGTCTTTGCAACGTCAAGAATGGCCTTCGGCCCGGCTGAAACGACGATCACTGGCGTCCGCGCCAGCTCGTCGAGGTCGGCGGAGACGTCGAAGCTTTCTTCCGCGCCCTTGTGCACGCCGCCGATGCCGCCGGTGGCGAAGACCGAAATCCCGGCCAGCGCGGCCGCGATCATCGTGGCCGCGACGGTTGTGCCGCCAGTGCGTTTCTGCGAAATCGCAAAGGCGAGATCGGCCCGGGAGAGTTTCATTGTCCCTTCGGCCTTCGCCAGCGCCTCGCGCTCCCCACCGGAAAGGCCGATCTTCAGCCGGCCGTCGATCACGGCAATCGTCGCGGGCACGGCGCCTTCCTCGCGGATGATCCGCTCGACCGACGCGGCCATGTCGCGGTTTTGCGGATAAGGCATGCCATGCGTGATGATCGTGCTTTCCAGCGCGACGACCGGCGCGCCGGCGGCGAGCGCCTTGGCCACCGCCGGCTCGATGTCGACAAAGGGCCGTGCGCTTTCGCGGATCATGTCAGTCTCCATTTCGGGCCGGTCTCATCCCACGTCCCGCGGCTGCGGCACAAGGGCCAGCGCCTCGGCGAACGCGCCCTGGTCATAGGCGGCGACCGCGGCGTCGGTTTCGACCGTCAGCAAGGCAGCCGCAAGCCCTTCGCGCAGCGCCTCGCGCAGGCCGATTCCCTGCATCAGCGCCGCTATGGCGGCGCCTGCCAGCGCATCGCCAGCGCCGGTCGAATCGGCTGTGCGACGCGGCGGAGGCGGGGCGACGGCGAAGACGCCGGCAGCATCGAAGCCTACCGCGCTTTCCTTGCCCGCGCTTATGACGCCCGAAGCCAGGCCGGCGGCGGCGAGCAACCGCGCCATCGCCACCGGTTCGTCCCCGGCGTCGCCGCCGGAAAGCGCCGCCGCCTCTCGCCGGTTCATGAACAGGCACGCGATGCGTGGGAGGATCGAGCGCATGCGCACCACCTTGGCGGGGGATACGGCCACGGCGAAGAGGGGCTTGCTGCTCGCAAGGCCAGCCAGCTTCTCGAGAGCCGGCTCCGGCAGATTGGCGTCGCAAAGCGCGGCATCGGCGTTCCCGACGGCGTCGCGCACCGCGCGCCGACCTACGAGCTTGGCGAAGATGCTTTCATAGAGTCCCATATCCGCCAGGCCCGCCACGACGTCGCCATTCGCTTCTATGAAGGCCGTGTAGCTCGGCGTTGCCCGGTCGAGGAAAGTGGCGGACAGGTCAGTGATGCCGGCTTCGCGGACGGTGCGGGCCACCGCCTCGCCGGCCATGTCCCCACCGCGCACGGAAAGCAGGGTGCCCGCGCATCCCCGTGCGACCGCATTGCGCAGCGCGTTGAAGGCGCCGCCGCCAGCCTCCTCGCGCATGACCCCCGGATTGGAGGCGCCCGGAACATACGCGCCGTCGATGCGACCGCGCCGGTCGATGTGGGCGCCGCCTGAGGCGAAGAGTTTAGGTCTCGTCACGCGTCATGCCTCCCGGCGCGGCAGGACGAGGCGCGACAGTAGCGCGAATCGGCCGTACAGTGGACGACGCGGGCCATATTTCACGACCGGAGGGGAGACGACAGGGGCGCCTCTAGCTAAACGAAATGAGAACAAAATGGAAATAATATGTAGAAACAACTGGTTGGCCTCTATTGCCAAACCGGAACAAAGCAGGTACAAATACAGCAGCGATCACACATTCGCCCGGCCTTCATTGACGACCAAGGGGATAGTATATCATGGCTCAGAACACGTTACGGCTTGTCGAGGACAATTCGGTGGATAAGACAAAGGCTCTGGACGCGGCGCTTTCCCAGATCGAGCGGGCATTCGGCAAGGGCGCGATCATGCGGCTGGGCGCCAACGAGCAGGTGGTCGAGATCGAGACCGTTTCGACCGGCTCGCTCGGTCTCGATATCGCGCTCGGCGTCGGCGGATTGCCCAAGGGCCGTATCGTCGAGATCTACGGGCCGGAAAGCTCCGGCAAGACGACGCTGGCGCTGCACACGGTCGCCGAAGCGCAGAAGAAGGGCGGCATTTGCGCCTTCGTCGATGCCGAACACGCGCTCGACCCGGTCTATGCGCGCAAGCTCGGCGTCGACCTGGAGAATCTCCTGATCTCGCAGCCCGATACGGGCGAGCAGGCGCTGGAAATCTGCGACACGCTGGTCCGTTCCGGCGCCATCGACGTGCTGGTGGTCGATTCGGTGGCCGCGCTGACGCCGCGCGCCGAGATCGAGGGCGAGATGGGCGATTCGCTGCCGGGCCTGCAAGCCAGGCTGATGAGCCAGGCGCTGAGAAAGCTCACCGCCTCCATATCGCGCTCCAACACCATGGTCATCTTCATCAACCAGATCCGCATGAAGATCGGCGTCATGTTCGGCTCTCCGGAGACGACGACCGGCGGCAATGCGTTGAAATTCTACGCCTCGGTACGCCTCGACATCCGCCGCATCGGGTCGGTCAAGGACCGCGACGAGGTGGTCGGCAACCAGACCCGCGTCAAGGTGGTGAAGAACAAGCTGGCGCCGCCCTTCAAGCAGGTCGAATTCGACATCATGTATGGCGAGGGTGTCTCCAAGACCGGCGAGGTGGTCGACCTCGGCGTCAAGGCCGGTGTCGTGGAGAAGTCCGGCGCCTGGTTCTCCTACAATTCGCAGCGCCTCGGGCAGGGGCGCGAAAATGCAAAGCTGTTCCTGCGCGACAATCCCGAACTGGCGCGCGAGGTGGAGACGGCGCTGCGCCAGAACGCCGGGCTGATCGCCGAGCAGTTCCTGGAGGATGGCGGCCCTGGCGACCTCGACGACGACGCGGAAGCGGCGGGCTGAGCGTCTTTCCGCTGTTCCTTGTCGCTGTAAAAGACGCCGGCCTTCGGGCCGGCGTCTTTGTGTCGATAGGCTGGCGCCGGACGGCTTCGCTGTTTCTGGACAGTGCTGGTGCCGGACGCTACAAGGCCTGACACATTTTCCGGGCGCGCCCGGCACCTTTCCAGAAGGCATGTTCATGAGTGGCGTCAACGATATCCGATCGGCATTTTTGGAGTATTTTGCGCGAAACGGTCACCAGATCGTGCCGTCGGGCCCACTCGTCCCGCGCAACGACCCGACGCTGATGTTCACCAATGCCGGCATGGTGCAGTTCAAGAACGTCTTCACCGGGCTGGAGCAGCGTTCCTATTCGCGCGCCACAACCTCGCAGAAATGCGTGCGCGCCGGCGGCAAGCACAACGATCTCGACAATGTCGGCTACACCGCGCGTCACCACACCTTCTTCGAGATGCTCGGCAACTTCTCCTTCGGCGATTATTTCAAGGAGCTTGCGATCGAGCTTGCCTGGAAACTGATCACGCGCGAGTTCGGGCTTGCCGAGGAACGGCTCCTGGTCACGGTCTATCATACCGATGACGCGGCGGCCGATCTGTGGAAGAAGATCGCCGGCCTGCCGGACGAACGCATCATCCGCATCCCGACCAGCGCCAATTTCTGGGCGATGGGCGATACCGGTCCGTGCGGTCCCTGCTCGGAGATATTCTACGACCACGGCGAGGGGATTCCGGGGGGGCCTCCCGGCAGTCCCGACGAGGACGGCGACCGCTTCATCGAGATCTGGAACCTCGTCTTCATGCAGTTCGAGCAGGTGACGAAGGAAGAGCGGATCGACCTGCCGCGTCCCTCGATCGACACCGGCATGGGGCTCGAGCGTATCGCCGCGGTGCTCCAGGGCGTGCACGACAATTACGACATCGATCTTTTCCGTGCGCTGATCCGCGCGTCGGAGGAGGCCACCGGCGTCAAGGCGGAGGGGAAGAGCCGCGCCAGCCACCGGGTCATCGCCGACCATCTCAGGGCGTCGAGCTTCCTCATCGCCGATGGGGT
>JBQCFA010000389.1:0-7579 GCA_051959695.1 Rhizobiaceae bacterium | reverse complement strand
GAGAACCGCGTGCTGAAATGGCGGCCGGCGCCGTTCAGCGGGCAGGGAATGTAGCAGGCGTCAGTTCCCCACCAGCGGCAGCCTCACCTCGACGACAAGCCCGCCGCCGGGCGCGTCGGAGAGACCGACCGTGCCGCCGGCATTGTCCGCGACCTCGCGCACGATCGCCAGACCTAGGCCGCTGCCTTCCTCCGCACTTCCCGAGATGCGGTAGAAGCGCTCGAACACATGTTCGCGTTCGGCCTCGGGGATGCCCGGTCCGTCATCCGCGACCGTCAGCACCGCTTCGTCGTTTCCGGCGCCGACGACGACCGTCACGCTGCCGCCTGCCCTGCCATAGCGCAGCGCATTGTCGACCAGGTTGACCACCATCTCGCGCAGCATCGTACGGTCGCCCGAAACGACGGCCGGCGCATTGACCTCCAGTCCCAGATCGACGCGGCGGCCGACCGCCACCGGCGCAAGGCTCTCCAGAACGCCCCGCGCCGTCTCCGCGAGGTCGACACGGTCTTCGCGCGGCCGCCGGCTGCCGGGCTCGGCGCGCGACAGCGTGAGCAGTTGCTCGGCGAGCCGCGCCAGCCGTTTCGTGCTTTCCTGCAATGCGGCTAGCGCCTCGCCGCGCGTATCGGCGCCGGTTTCGCGGCGGGCATACGCCGCCTGCGTGGAGAGCAGCGCCAGCGGCGTGCGAAGCTGGTGCGCCGCGTTGGCGACGAATCGGCGCTGCGCCGCCATCTGCGCCCGGACGCGCTCCATATAGGCGTTGAGCGCTTCGATCAGCGGTAGTATTTCGCTTTGCGCCTCGGGGACGGCAAGCGGCGCCAGATCCGACCTGCCGCGCGAGCGCACCGCGTCACGGAGCTTGAGCAGCGGCGTCAGGCCGCGCCGCAGACCGACCAGCACGAACAGCCCGGCAATCGCCACCAACGCCAATTGCTGGGCGAAGGCACGAAGCCAGAGGCGCCTTGCCATCGCGTCATGCCCCACAAGGGTTACGCCGACGGTCACCACGATCGGTGAGGCAGCGCCTGCGCCCACAATCGGGTGCGAATAGCTGCGCAGCCGCAGCGCCTGATCGCGATAGGCCGCGTTGAGGGCCTTGGCCGGCCGGCCGGACACAGGCAGGTCGGGATAGCCTGTCAGAAGCCTGCCATCGGCGGTCTCGACGCGATAGTAGACGCTGTCGCGGTCGCCGGTATCGAACATCTCGATCGCCGCCGGCGGCACCGTGGCGTCGAGCACCCCGTCGAGCACCGCCACTTGTTCGGCGATGGCTCGGGCCGAGCCGAGCAGCATGCGGTCGGTGACAAGATCGGCCGTGGCGAAGGCGCTGTGGCGGCTGGTCCACAAATTGACGGCCACCAGGCCGGCGAGCGGCAGCACGACCCATGCGAGAAGCTGGAGACGCAGGCTCCTCGACAGGCGACGCAGCAGCCCGTGTCGGCCGGGCACCGCAATCTGACGTACTCGTTCGCCCACGACCTACTCCTCGGCCTTGAGGAGATAGCCGAGGCCACGCAACGTGACGATATGGACGCGGCCGCCTTCGAGTTTCTTCCTGAGACGGTGGACGAAGATTTCTATCGCGCTCGGGTCGGCGTCCGCTTCGAAATCGTAGATCGCGGCCAACAGCATCGTCTTGCTCACCGTCTGCCCGGCCTTGAGCATGAGCTGTTCGAGCACAGCGTGCTCGCGCGGCGTCAGGGCCAGCGCCTCGCCCGCAAGCCGGAAGAGCCGGGTGTTGGTATCGAGGACGAGATCGCCACACGCCACGACCGGTTCGGCGCGGTTGTTGGCGCGGCGAAGCTGGGCACGGATGCGGGCTTCCAGTTCCTCCACTTCGAAAGGTTTGGCCAGATAGTCGTCGGCGCCTGCGTCGAGCCCGCGGACGCGCCCGTCGAGGCTCGCATTGGCGGTAAGCACGATGACCGGGACGGAATTTCCGGCGGCGCGCAGTCCCTTGAGCACATCGAGCCCGCCCCGTCGCGGCAATGAGAGGTCGAGGATGACCAAGGCGTGCTCGCCGAACGCCAGCGCATGTTCGGCGTCCTCGCCGTCATGGACGACGTCGACGACATAGTGCGCCTGCCGCAGGGTCCTGGCCAGCCAGTCGGCCAGTTCGCGATTGTCTTCCACGAGCAAGAGCCGCATCGGCCTACGACCTGTCCTCCGCTTTCCAGTATCATGCGCGAAGGCGCGGCGATAGGAACCCGATGCGAACCGCCGCGCAAGCGGCCATCAGGGATTGCGCTTTCCGACGTCAGCGCGACCATTGTGCCGTTCCTCCCCGAGGCACCGGAAATCTTCGGCGACCGGTCCGGTCAAAATGGAAAAGGGCCGTCCTCGGTGAGGACGGCCCTTCCGTGCTTTCGTGCGTGGCGCGGCCCTCGCCGGGACCCGATGGATCTCACCGGCCGCGCATCGCGCCTATCGGGAAGGCTGCTCCCCGAAAAGGCGATCCGCCGGGACCACGCTCATGCAGGAATCACTCGACATCGGATCACCTCCTTTCGATTCGTTGGACACGGCACTAAGGATGGGGTCTCCCGGCCGCCTTGGCAAGGGGCCGGCGAACACGACCTAAAGGAAGCGCATCGGCTCCCCGAGTTCGACGCGGCCCGGCCGGTCGACCGTGCAGTAGACGCCGAAATTATGCCCGTTGTGGCGAACGATGTTGCGCAGGATATCCGGATCGCGATCGAACCGATCCTGGGCGATCACCGTGAAGCCGCAGCGTCGACACGGATCCGAAACCGTCAGTTCCACTTCGCCGATGGCAAGACGACGGCCAAGCCAGCCCGATTCGGGGAACGACCCCTCGACCTCCGGCATATCGATCACGATGCTGGGGCGAAAGCGGCGAGGATCGGGATCACCAGCCGGATGCAGCGCCTTGAGCCGTGCCAGCGACGCCGTGGTGAGCAGATGCACGGGCGCCTTCCGGTAGCGCGGAGCCATCAGGGAACCGTCGGCCGGTTGCGGCCCCTCGTCGAGATAAGGCCTAACGGAAACCTCGAAGCCGAGATAGTCGCTGATCGCCTTGTCGCTCTGTGCGGCCGGGGCGGCAAGCCACCCGCAGCCGGGCGTTTCCACCTCCAGCCTGCCTTCGCCGGATAGCCGCGTGCGGACGCGCGGCGCCTGGTCCCACTTCGCCGGGTTCCTGTCGGGAGCGGCGACGATGCCGCTACCGACATCGAACAGCCCGTAGCCGCGGTCGCCTTCCGCGCCACCGGGTCCGAACGAAAGCCCACGCATCGACTGTCCGCCGAGTGAGCTCACCGGATAGCGCCACAGCGCGGCCACCTTTCCGAGATCGGTCGTCCTCACCTGCCAGCCTGCATCACGCCCGCTTGTTCTGGCGGTTTTCGATGAGATCGTCGACCACGGTCGGATCGGCGAGCGTCGAGGTGTCGCCGAGCGAGCCGAAATCGTCCTCGGCGATCTTCCGCAGAATGCGGCGCATGATCTTGGCCGACCGCGTCTTCGGCAACGCCGGGGCGAATTGGATCTTGTCCGGCGTGGCGATGGCGCCGATCTCCTTGCGGACATGGGCGACCAGGGCCTTGCGCAATTCCTCCGAGCCCTTCTCGCCGGCGTTCAGCGTCACGTAGCAATAGATACCCTGGCCCTTGATGTCGTGCGGATAGCCGACGACCGCCGCCTCCGAAACCTTGTCGTGGGAGACGAGCGCCGATTCTACCTCGGCCGTGCCCATGCGGTGGCCCGAAACGTTGATGACGTCGTCGACGCGGCCGGTGATCCAGTAGTAGCCGTCCTCGTCGCGGCGGCAGCCGTCGCCGGTGAAGTACTTGCCTTTGTAGCTGGAAAAATAGGTCTGCACGAAGCGCTCATGGTCGCCATAGACCGTGCGCATCTGTCCCGGCCAGGAATCGGTGATGCACAAATTGCCGCTCGCGGCACCCTCGAGCTCGGCGCCGTCGGCATCGACCAATTCCGGCTTGACGCCGAAGAAGGGACGAGTCGCCGAGCCGGCCTTGAGATCGGTGGCGCCGGGCAGCGGCGTTATCATGATGCCGCCGGTCTCCGTCTGCCACCACGTATCCATGATCGGGCAGCGGCCTTCGCCCACCACGTTGAAATACCACTCCCAGGCTTCGGGATTGATCGGCTCGCCGACCGAACCGAGCGTTCGCAGCGACTTGCGCGAGGTCTTCTCGACCCACTCCTTGCCGGCGCCCATCAGGGCGCGGATCGCGGTCGGCGCCGTATAGAGTATCTCGACCTGGTGCTTGTCGACCACCTGCCAGATACGCGACGGCGTCGGCCAGTTCGGTACGCCTTCATACATCAGCGTGATGGCGCCGTTGGCAAGCGGTCCGTAGAGGATGTAGGAATGTCCCGTCACCCAGCCGACATCAGCCGCGCACCAGTAGATGTCGCCCTCGTGATAATCGAAGACATATTCGTGGGTCATCGAGGCCCAAACCAGATAACCTCCGGTAGTATGCAGGACGCCCTTCGGCTTGCCGGTGGACCCCGAAGTGTAGAGGATGAATAGCGGGTCCTCGGCCCTCATCTTCTCCGGCTTGCATTCCGGTTTCGCGGCGGCGGTCTCGTCATGATACCAGAGGTCGCGCCCTTCTGCCCAGCCGATCTTGCCGCCGGTGCGGCGTACCACCAGCACCTTGTCGACGCGGGTACCGGCCCGGGCGGCTATCTCGATCGCCTTGTCGGTATTCTCCTTGAGCGGGATCGGCCTGCCGGCGCGGATGCCTTCATCGGCGGTGATGACGAAATTCGACTTGCAGTCGTCGATGCGGCCGGCAAGCGCATCCGGCGAGAATCCGCCGAACACCACCGAATGGATGGCGCCGATGCGGGCGCAGGCGAGCATCGCATAGGCGGCCTCGGGGATCATCGGCATGTAGATGGTGACGCGGTCCCCCTTCTTGACGCCCTGCTTCTTCAGCACGTTGGCAAGCCGGCAGACCTTGTCGTACAACTCGTTGAAGGTGATCTTGCGGTCATCGTAGGGATTGTCGCCTTCCCAGATGATCGCGGTCTGGTCGCCGCGCTTCTTCAGGTGCCGGTCGATGCAATTGTAGGAGACGTTGGTGACCCCGTCCTCGAACCATTTGATCGACACCTTGCCGTCGAATGAGGTGTTCTTCACCTTCGTGTAGGGCGTGAACCAGTCGATGCGCTTGCCATGCTTGCCCCAGAAACGATCGGGGTGCTTCACGCTGTCCGCATACCATTTCAGGTAAGTCTCGTTGTCGATCAGGGCGCGCTTCTTCCAGGCCGCCTGGACGCGGTGGACATGGACTTCGGACATTCGCTTCCTCCAATTGCCTGCCGGCGATTCTGCGGCCGCCGACTGCCTTTCGCGCATTCTATTAACATTCGCCCGGAGGCCACAACATTAGACATTGGGTTCGAGCGTCGCACCCAAGGCGGCCTGCCCGCCCATCGTCTGCTTTCGCCCGAAGCTACAGGGAGCTTTCTTCAAGCGGCTGATTCACTGGTAATCGCCGCCCTTTTCCGCCATATAGGCCCCGAAAGCAGGTGAGGCCGGAAACGGCATGGACAAGCGCATTGAATTCGCCAGGATGAACGGGCTCGGCAACGAGATCATCGTAGCCGACATGCGCGGCCGTGCCGATCGCATAACGCCTGCTGCGGCGATCGCGCTAAACGCCGATCCGGCGATGAGGTTCGACCAGATCATGGCGATCCACGATCCTCGCACCGGCGGCACCGACAGCTACGTCTCCATCATAAATTCCGACGGCAGCCCGGCGCAGGCCTGCGGCAATGGCATGCGCTGCGTCGTGCAGGCGCTCGCCGCCGAGACCGGCCGCAAGGATTTTTTGTTCGAGACGGTTGCCGGCATCCTCGACGCCCATGAACATCCCGATGGGCTGATTTCGGTAGACATGGGCAAGCCGCGTTTCGGCTGGCAGGAGATTCCGCTGTCCGAAGAATTTCGCGACACGCGCATGATCGAGCTGCAGGTCGGACCGATCGACGCGCCGGTACTGCATTCGCCCTCCGTCGTATCGATGGGCAACCCGCATGCGATCTTCTGGGTGGACGACGACGTCTGGTCATACGCACTCGACCGT
This sequence comes from Rhizobiaceae bacterium, assembly GCA_051959695.1. Lineage (GTDB taxonomy): Bacteria > Pseudomonadota > Alphaproteobacteria > Rhizobiales > Rhizobiaceae > Mesorhizobium_L. The sequence continues at coordinate 1,496 of JBQCFA010000389.1, read as the reverse complement.
TTCGGACCGATGCTCGAGAACCATCCCATCTTCCCCGAGCGCGCCAATATCTCCATCGCACTGGTCACTGCGCCTGATGCCATGACCATCCGCACCTGGGAACGCGGCGCCGGCCTGACAAAGGCCTGCGGCTCGGCCGCATGCGCGGCGGCCGTCTGCGGCGCCCGCACCCGGCGCACCCGGCGGACGGTGACCGTGACGGTGCCCGGCGGACCCCTGCTGATCGAATGGCGCGACAACGACCACGTCGTCATGACCGGCCCCGCGGAATGGGAATTTTCCGGCACGCTCGATCCAGCGACCGGCCAATGGACGCGCGACGAGCGGGGCGCGGCCTGATGTCGGAACGCGCCACCGGGCTTGAAATCGTCACCTTCGGCTGCCGAATGAACACCTATGAGTCCGAGGTCATGCGCCGCGAAGCGGCCAAGGCCGGGCTTGGCGGACTCGACGGCGGCGCGGTGGTCTTCAATACCTGCGCGGTTACCTCCGAGGCCGTCCGCCAGGCCAGGCAGGCGATCCGCAAGGCCAGGCGCGAGCGGCCGGACGCTCGCATCATCGTCACAGGCTGCGCCGCCCAGACCGATCCCGGCGCCTTCGCGGCGATGGATGAGGTCGACCTGGTCCTCGGCAACGAGGAGAAGCTTGCCGCGCACAATTACCGGGCGCTTCCCGATTTCGGCGTCAACGACACCGAAAAGACGCGCGTCAACGACATCATGAGCATTCGCGAGACGGCCTCCCATATGGTCGACGCCATTGAAGGCCGGGCGCGTGCCTTCGTACAAGTGCAGAACGGCTGCGACCACCGCTGCACCTTCTGTATCATCCCCTACGGGCGCGGCAACTCCCGCTCAGTGCCGATGGGCGAGGTGGTGGAGCAGGTCAAGCGGCTTGCCGGCAACGGCTATGCCGAGATCGTCCTGACCGGCATCGACATGACGAGCTACGGCACCGACCTGCCCGGCAAGCCGCGCCTCGGCCGGCTGGTGCACACCATTCTGCGCCAGGCGCCGGATATCCGCCGCCTGCGTCTCTCCTCCATCGATTCCATCGAGGCGGACGAGGAACTGGTCGAGGCGATCGCCACGGAAAAGCGACTGATGCCGCATCTGCACCTGTCGCTTCAGGCCGGCGACGATATGATCCTGAAGCGCATGAAGCGCCGGCACGGCCGTGATGATTCCATCCGCTTCTGCGCCGAGATACGCCGACTGCGCCCCGACATCGTCTTCGGCGCCGACATCATCGCCGGATTTCCGACCGAGACGGAGTCGATGTTCGAGAACTCGCTTTCGATCGTCGACGAATGCGGGCTGACGCATCTTCACGTCTTCCCTTTCTCGCCGCGCGAGGGAACGCCGGCGGCGCGCATGCCGCAGCTTCCGCGCCGTATCGTGAAGGAGCGTGCCACACGACTGCGCGACGCCGGCGAACGCGCCTATCGTAAACATCTGGACCGTTTGGCCGGCAGCCGTCAGGCCATTCTGGTCGAA
>JBQCFA010000388.1:0-2192 GCA_051959695.1 Rhizobiaceae bacterium | reverse complement strand
TGCGCTGGGCGGAACGCTGCAGGACGGCGTTCGGCGAACAGCCGGGAAAGGCGATGTTCGGCATCGTCCAGGGCGGCGACGTGGCGCGTCTGCGCGAGCGTTCGGCCTCGGCGCTATCCGCACTCGACCTCAAGGGTTACTCCGTCGGCGGGCTTGCCGTCGGCGAACCGCAGGCCGTGATGCTGGACATGCTCGACGTGGTCGACCCGCTGCTGCCGGCCGACAAGCCGCGTTACCTGATGGGCGTCGGCACGCCTGACGACATCCTTAAGTCGGTCGGGCGGGGCATCGATATGTTCGATTGCGTGATGCCGACGCGCGCCGGCCGGCATGGGCTGGCCTATACGCGGCGCGGCAAGGTCAACCTGAAGAATGCGCGCCATGCCGACGACCCGCGGCCGCTGGACGAGGAAAGTGCGTGTCCGGCGGCTCGCGACTACAGCCGCGCCTACCTCCATCACCTGGTCAAGTCGGGCGAGGCGCTCGGCGCGATGCTGCTTTCGTGGAACAATATCGCCTACTACCAGGCGTTGATGCAGGATATTCGCGATGCGATCGAAGCCGGCCAGTTCGCCGACCGCGCCGCCGAGATCGGCGCGGGGTGGGAACGGGGCGACCTGCCGCCACTCTGAAAAAGCTACGCTGGGCGCGATCGGCGGACAACGGCCGTCTTGCGGTCAGCGCACCTGATCGAGAAGCCGCTTACACTCCAGAAGGTCGAACAAGGCTTCCTGCAGAAGGGCGCGATTGTCGCGCGAAAGCTTGCCGCTGTCGGCCTGAACCGGCCCATCGTCGTCCGCACGCCCAAGCCCGAAGAAACGCCGGCTCGGCTTCACCTTGGATTCGCCGACAAGCATTTCGTCGTCGCCCTGGCTGGCGGCCGTGGCGGCCACCAGCGCCGGTCCCGCCGCCTGGCGACGCTGCGCGATGGCTTCGATGGCCGCGAGATCACCGCTCCCGACCGCCACCAGAAATTGATTGCCGTTGTCGCGCAAGAGCTTCTGCACGCCCTTGATAGTGTACCCCTGGTCGTAGAGCATATGCCTTATGCCCTTGATCAGGTCGACGTCCTGAGGCCGATAATAGCGACGGCCGCCGCCACGCTTCATCGGCTTTATCTGGTTGAAACGCGTTTCCCAGAAGCGCAAGACATGCTGGGGCAGGTCGAGTTCCTCGGCCACCTCGCTGATGGTCCGGAAAGCGTCGGGGCTCTTTTCCATCGCGCAATCCTTCACGGTCATGCGATTCGTCCAGCATTTCAGCGGTTTGCGAGAAAATATTCAAGCCAAAACGCAGTCGGCCGGCCGGGATTGCACCATTTTCCTCGCTCAGGATGCGGCTGGAGGCGGGAATTTCATCCCTCCCGGCCCGTCCACAGCGAAACCGGACGGCGACGAAATCCGTATAATGCGGATGGCGGCGCGCATCACGGTCCGCCGCCGAAGGGAGACCAGGAACATGAAACGCATGCTTGCCGCGTTGACGCTTCTGCCCGTCCTGCTGGCAGTCCCCGCCCAAGGGGCGGACGCCGACATAAGCGCCGCCCAATCGACGATCGACGCACAGATCAAGGCGTTCCTCGCCAATGACGACGCCAAGGCCTATTCCTATGCCGCGCCGGGGATAAAGAACATGTTCCCGACCGTCGAGGCATTCATGGGCATGGTGGAACGGGCCTACCAGCCGGTATGGCATCCAAAAAGCTATGCATTTGGAAAAGCCGAAGAGAATGGCGGCACATCCGTGACGCAGCACGTGCTGGTAACCGGGCCGGACGGCAAAAGCTACGAGGCCGTTTATACGCTCGAACGGCAGTCCGACGGTGTCTTCCGCATCACCGGCGTCAGCCTTCGCGCCTCCAACACGTTGAGCACCTGAGGCGCTACATCGGGGCGCAGCGCATGCCGCGGGCGAGCGCGTCGGCGAAGCAGTCGCGCTTGCGCGGATGGCCGATCTCGGAATGCTCCGCAAGTTTGCCCGCCGGGGTGATTCTGCGCCAGCGCCAGCCATCGCTACCCAGATAGACCTCCCAGGCATCGCCATTGCCACGCCAGCAGAGGGCAGGCGCTTCGAACGCCTCAACCGCCGCCATGGCGTCAGGACGGATCGCAATCCATGCCGTTGCGCCTGGCATTGGCAATGCAGTCCGATTTGTTCGAGTAGGCTTCCGACGAAGAACCCACGATACGCCC
>JBQCFA010000387.1:0-11364 GCA_051959695.1 Rhizobiaceae bacterium | reverse complement strand
GGCCTTCGCCGCCCGCGCCGGACGGCGAATGTCGGTGACGTTCGGCGTCAGCTTGGTGATGACGGGCATGCGCGTGTACTGCTTGCACCAGCGCACCACCATCTCGATATATTCCGGCACCTGGCCGACCGCCGCGCCCATGCCGCGTTCGGACATGCCGTGCGGACACCCGAAATTGAGCTCGATGCCATCGGCACCCGTGTCTTCCACCAGCGGCAGGATTGCTTTCCAGGCGTTTTCCTCGCAGGGCACCATGATCGAGGCGATCAGCGCCCGGTCGGGCCAGTCGCGCTTGACCTGCTTCATCTCGCGCAAATTCACCTCAAGCGGCCGGTCGGTGATCAACTCGATATTGTTCAGGCCGAGCAGCCGCCGGTCGGCGCCCCAGATGGCGCCGTAGCGCGGACCATTGACGTTCACGACCGGGGGCCCCGCCTCGCCCAGCGTCTTCCATACGACGCCACCCCAGCCTGCCTTGAAGGCGCGCACGACGTTGTATTCCTTGTCTGTCGGCGGCGCCGAAGCCAGCCAGAAGGGATTGGGCGATTTGATGCCGAGGAAGTCGTTGCGGATGTCAGCCATGGGTTTACTCCTTCTCAGCCGGCGAGGGCGTGGAGGGGATGGTAGGCAAATTCATCGGCGCTGCTCCGGCAGCTTGTCGAAGGCTGGAATGCCTTCCGGAATGAGGTGAAAGCCGGCCTTCTCCTCGCAGAAGATCGCTATTTTCGGACCGCCATAGGCTTTCGGATCGTCCAGCGTCCCGATCTTGAGCACGAGTTGCGGCAGGCCCGGCCGTCGCGTCAGAATATGCGTGCCGCATTCGGCACAGAAATCGCGCGTCACGCCGTTCGGCAGATCCGGCCGCTTGAACTGTTTCGGGGCGCCGTCGATGTAGGTAAAGCCTTCGGGCGGGACGAGCATGAAATAGTTAGGTCCGCCGCCGGAAATGTGCTGGCAGGCGCGGCAGTGGCACTCCGCCTTCAATACGGGCGCGGCCGTCACCCGATAGCGCAACCGGCCGCAATAACATCCGCCATGAAGCTCGAAGTCCATTCCTACCCCATCAATACCCGATGGATGCTCTCCGCCGCGTCGCGGCCCGCTGCGACCGCCGATACTGTCAGGTCTTCGCGACCGTCGGCGACGCAATCACCACCAGCCCAGACCTTGTCCAGCGACGTGCGGCCTTCCGCATCGACCTTGATCTTCCCGTTCTCCATCGCGATCGAATTGCCGCTGCCGTTTAGCGGCGCGGCATCGAAGCTCTGGCCAATGGCCTTGAAGACCTGGTCGGCTTCGATCCTCAATATCTCGCCGGTCCCGGCAAGATTGCCTTCCGTGAGCGCGGTATATTCCAGCTCGATGGCGGAAACCCTCCCACTCTCAACGACCACCCGCTTCGGCTGAAGCCAATGGCGGATGATGACGCCGTTGGCGGCGGCCAGATCCTGCTCGTAGCCCGACGCGTTCATGTGTTCCTGGCCGCGGCGGTAGCAGATGGTCACCTCCTCCGCGCCGAGGAGCTTCGACTGCACCGCAGCGTCTATCGCCGTCATGCCGCCGCCGATGACCACAACGCGACGCCCGACCGGCAGTTCTGCAAGGTCATCCGCCTGCCTGAGCGTCTCGATGAAACCGACGGCGTTGGCGACACCTTCGGCTTCCTCGCCCTCCGCACGCAACGCGTTGACGCCGGCGAGACCGGCCCCGAGGAACACGGCGTCATATGCGCCGGTCAGGTCGGCAAGCGTGAAATCGCGTCCGAGCGCCTTGCCGTTCTCGATCCGGATGCCGCCGATTGCCGTCACGTAATCGACTTCCGCCTGCGCGAAACCGTCGACCGTCTTGTAGGCGGCGATGCCGTATTCATTGAGGCCACCGGGCTTTTCCCGCGCCTCGAAGACGATGACGTCATGACCGTGCGTCGCAAGCCGATGGGCGCAGGCCAGCCCGGCCGGCCCGGCGCCGACGACTGCGACCTTCCTGCCGGTCGGCGCGGCGCGTTCGTAGAACTGACGATCGCGGGCCATGGCGGTATCGGTGGCATAGCGCTGCAGCCGGCCGATCTGTACCGGCTTGCCCTCCGCCACCTCGCGAACACAGACCTCCTCACACAACGTTTCGGTCGGGCAGACGCGGGCGCACATGCCGCCGAGGATGTTCTGGTCGAAGATGGTCTTCGCGGCGCCGAGCGGATTGCCGTTGCCGATCTGCCTGATGAACATCGGTATGTCGATAGACGTCGGACAAGCCTGAATGCAGGGCGCGTCGTAGCAGAAATAGCAGCGGTCGCTCTCGACCAGCGCCTCGTGATGATCGAGCGGCGGATGGAGATCGCCGAAATTCTCTGCATAGGCCAAGGGCGCCAGCCGGCCAGCCGCTATTCCTTCCTTGAAAACCGCCATCGCGCGGGTTCCCCATTGTTGTTTTCTGGGAGGCTAGCACGTTTTGTTTTTTTATCAATCGGTCAAATTTTGCCATGCCGCTGGCGAGTAATGGAACGTCATGGGTGACCGGCGTATAAGGACGAGGCAATCCGACGTGGGGACGATGGAAAGCGGAGCACTGGCCGGTTGGACGGACTTCTTCGTGGCGGATGCCGGGGCGTCGGCCGCGCTAGCGGGATTGCTGTTCGTGGCGTCTCCATCAACCTCGGTCGCATCCTCGAGTTCTCGCATCTTCCGCTGCGCGCGGGCGAAGCGCTGGTTGCGCTCCTGTCGGTGCTTTTCGTCGCAACCGTCGGTCTCGTCCCCGGACAATCCGACCATGCTTACGGATTTGAAGTCGCCGCGATCGGGCTGGCCACCTGGCTTTTCCAGACCTTCGCGCTCGTGAAGAGCCATCGCGCCCCGGATAGAGCGCCCCAGCCGAGCGCAGACCTCCTTCGTAATGTCCTCCGCATCTGAACGGTAGCCGAAGCCTGTAGGCGACGCGGTGAATGAAGGCATAGTGCGCCTCGACCAGCGCCGCGAACGCCTCGCCATCCCCTGCCCGCGCCCGGTCGAGCAAACCGACATCGGATGCCTTGTCGTCCAGCAGCGCCACCTCCGTCATTACCCCTTGGACGAAAGCATTCCGGCGATCCTTGGGTGTGACAAGAGAAAAATTCGGGAGGTTCGCGCGCCTGAAATGACAAGGCAAAATATTTCACCGGCCGATGTCGCAAACGAGCGGCAATGGCCGTCCTAAGGTGGAAGCCAATTCGGAGGAGCGATGGGATGTCGAGGATTTCCCCCTGCCTGTGGTGGGCGGCTGGGCAAACGACCGATACGGCATCTCGTGGCAGGTTGTGCCGAGCATCCTGCCGGAGTTTCTCGCCGATTCCGACCGCGAAAAAGCCGCACGCGTCATGCAGGCCATATGGACATGGGGAAACTCGATATCGCGGCGCTGCAGGCCGCATATGACGGGCACGCATAGGATCGGGGGCCAACGAGAGGAGACGACAATGGCTGAAAAGGCAAAACCCTTCTTCTGGTATGAATTGATGACCACCGACCCGAAGGCAGCGGCGGATTTCTATTCGCATGTCGTCGGCTGGAGCGCCGCGCCTTTCGCCGGCAACGGGGGCATACCCTATACGGTGCTCAGCGCCGGTGAGCGCGGCGTCGGCGGCATCATGGATATGCCCGAAGGGTATAAGAAGGGCGGCGGCCATCCGGCCTGGGTCGGCTATGTCCATACGCCCGACGTCGACGCCGCCGCCGAAGCGCTGAAGCAGGCGGGCGGCAAGGTTCATCGCGGCCCGGAAGACATCCCCGATGTCGGCCGCTTCGCGGTCGTCTCCGATCCGCAGGGGGCCATGTTCCAGCTCCTGCAGCCGAACGGCCCGGACCAACCGACGGTCGCCGCCGGCACACCCGGCCATATCGGGTGGCACGAGCTTTTCACCAATGACTGGAAGAAAGCGCTCGCCTTCTATTCCAGCCAGTTCGGCTGGAAAAAGACCCGCGAATTCGACATGGGCGAAATGGGAATCTACGCCATTTTCGCCATGGGCGGGAACGACGCCGGCGGCATGATGAACAAGCCGCAGCAGATCCCGACCCCGGTCTGGCAATTCTATTTCAACGTAAAGGGTATCGAGGCAGCGACCAAGCGCGTCACCGGCAATGGCGGCAAGACGCTGATGGGCCCGATGGAGGTGCCAGGGGGACAATGGGTGGTGCAGTGCCAGGACCCGCAAGGCGCGCACTTCGCCCTGGTGTCGAATACGAAGTGACCGCGCCCGGAGAAGATTTGAGGGCGCTCACAAACAAGTGAGCGGACTGCAGAGAAAAGCCGTATACCCGCACCGATCGATCATCTAACGCATGAGTGGAGCATAAAAGTGGAGTCACTCATGCAACTTTCTGGACGCCTTGACGCCTATCGTCCATGGGCGCTTGCCGCCCTGCGCGTCGTCACCGCGCTGCTCTTCATCGAGCACGGCACTCAGAAGCTGTTTGATTTTCCGGCGAGCGGCCATGCTGGCGGCGGGCTCGGAGGGCTGTTCCTGATCGCGGCGCTGCTCGAATCGATCGGCGGGCTCCTAGTGCTGGTCGGCCTGTTCACACGGCCGGTGGCGTTCCTGCTCAGCGGCGAAATGGCGATCGCCTATTTCATGGCGCACTTCCCCAAGAGCATCTACCCGATCCAGAACGGCGGCGAAGCGGCGGTGCGGTTCTGCTTCGTCTGTCTCTATCTGGTGTTCGCAGGCGCGGGCGCGCTGTCAATCGACAATCGGCGGAGCTGATATCGAGCGTCCCGCTCAAAGCGCCTCGTAGATCGCCGCTGCATCGGCATAGCTATAGCGAATGGGCACCGGCGATTGAGGCGTCCAGCCGTCGGCCGCCTCCCCGGCCATCAGGCGACAGGCCGCTTCGGCCTTCACGATCGCGCCGCCGTAAAGGCGGTTGGCGAGGTTGAGGATCCCGGTCTGGTGCATAGCCACCGAGCCGCTGCCGCAGGCGTCTTTGACGAGCGCCACGCGGAAGCCAAGCCTCAGCGCGGCCTTGACCGTGGCGTCTACGCAGGCCTCGGTCCACACGCCGCAGACATAGAGCCATTCCGTGCCCACGGCCTTCAGTTCGTCGCCAAGCCCGGTGCCAAAGGCGCTCGCCTCAGACTTGATGACGAGACGTTCGCCTTCGAGAGGCGCTACCTCCGAGCATATCGCCGTCAGCGGATCGTCCTTATCCGAGAAGGCGGAGCGGCCGTCCGGCAGGCGCGGATGGTGCGCCAGGGTCGTCTCCGCGCCCGGGTCGACGATATAGGCGAAATGATAGACCGGAATGCCGTTTTGCCGCGCCGCCGTCTGCAGCCGAACGGTGTTGCCGATCACGCGGTCGAACTCGACGGCGAGCAACCGCTGGTCCTGCCGATGCTCTTCCTGCAGGTCGATGCAGAGCAGTGCGGAAGAAGACGCGGGGATCGTTAGGGGCGTCCTCACCCCCGCATCCGTTTGTAGTTGGCGTCGAAAAGCGGCGCCGGCTGCATTCGCGCGTTGTGCCGGCGGCCGAGGAGTTCGATCTCGAAGCCTTCGCTCTCGTCGGCGATCTCTTTCGACACGTAGCCCATGGCGACAGAGGCCTTCGAATGGTGGGCATAACCGCCCGACGTCACCCATCCCCTGACCTCGCCACCGAACCAGATCGCCTCGTCGCCGATGACGTCGGCATCGACCGCGTCCATCACGAAGGCGCGCAGCCGCAGTCTGCCGCCTTGGCGCCGCTCTTCCAGTGCCGCCTTCTTGCCAATGAAATTCGCTTCCTTGCCATAGGCGACAAAACGATCAAGCCCGGCTTCCAGGGGACCATAGAGGGGCCGGTACTCACGCGCCCAGGAGGCGTAGTTCTTTTCCAGCCGCAGGCCATTCAGCGCACGCGAGCCGAACAGGCCAAGCCCGAACTCGCTGCCTGCCGCCACGAGCGTGTTGAACACGGCGCGCTGATATTCCGGCTCGATCCACAGCTCGTAGCCGAGATCGCCCGTATAGGAGACGCGCCCTACCAGAGCCGGTGCCATGCCGACATGCATCAGCCGGATCGCCATGAACGGGAACGCGGCGTTGGACACATCTGCGCCCGTGACGCGTTCGAGAAGCTTCCGCGCGTTCGGCCCGGCAATCGCCAGCCCGGTGAGGCCAGCACCGCGCGCGCTGACCCGTACCGACCCGTCATCCGGCAGATGTTGCCCGAACCAGCGCAGGTGGTACTCCTCGGCGACGCCCGAACCGAAGATCATCCATTTGCCGCCGCCGAGATTGGCCACGGTGAAATCGCCGATCAGCTTGCCGTCTTCCTTCAGCATCGGCGCCAGCGCCATGCGGCCTTCCTTCGGCAGATTGCAGGCGAGCAACCGGTCGAGGAATGCATCGGCGCCCTTGCCTTCCACCTCGTACTTGGCAAAGGAGGTGGTCTCGCAGAGCCCGACGCCCTCACGCACGGCCTGCACCTCCTTCGCGACATGTTCGAAGTCGCTTGAGCGTCGCCAGGAGAACTCGTCCCTGACGCCTTCGGGCGCGTACCAGAGCGGGATCTCCAAGCCGAAGGCGGTGCCCCATTGCGCGCCGCGCGCGGAAAGCAGGTCGTAGATCGGCGAGGTCTTCAAGGGCCGCCCGGCAGGCAGTTCCTCGTTGGGGAAGCGGATGGAGAAGCGGCGGGAATAGTTCTCGCGCACCTTGGCGTTGGTGTAGGCCATGGAGGCCCAGTCGCCATAGCGCGCCACGTCCATCGCCCAGATGTCGAAGCCTGGGTCGCCCTCGATCATCCAGTGCGACAGCGCCAGCCCGACGCCGCCGCCCTGACTGAATCCAGCCATCACTCCGCACGCGCACCAGAACCCCTTGAGGCCGCGGACTGGGCCGACCAGCGGGTTGCCGTCCGGCGCGAAGGTGAACGGGCCGTTGATGATCTGCTTGATGCCAGTCTTCTGGAAAGCCGGAAAGTGCCGGAAGCCAACTTCCAGCGAAGGCGCGATGCGATCGATGTCCGGCTCCAGGAGCTCATGGCCGAAACCCCACGGCGTCGTCTTTTCCGACCAGGGCTTACCAGCCTTCTCATAGGTACCCATGAGCATGCCGCCGCGCTCCTGGCGCAGATAGAGCTCACCGTCAAAATCGACGGCATGGATGATCTCCGTTCCGGTGCTGGCGTTCCACTCCGCGACTTCCGGCATGTCCTCCGTAATGAGGTACATGTGCTCCATGGCGAGCACCGGCAGCTCCAGCCCTACCATGCGGCCGATCTCGCGCGCCCAAAGCCCGCCGGCGTTAACGACGTGCTCGGTGACGATCTCGCCCTTGTCGGTAATGACGCGCCAGTGGCCGTCCTCACGCTGCACGAGATCTTCCACCTTCGTATGGCGATAGATCTCGGCGCCGAGCTGCCTTGCGGCCTTGGCGTAGGCGTGCGTCACGCCGGAAGGGTCGAGATGGCCGTCCTCGGAATTGCGGACGGCGCCGACGAATTGCTTGGGATCGAGCAGCGGCATCAGCCGCGCCGCCTCCTCAGCCGAAATCTCCTCCAGATCGAGGCCCAGATAGCGCCCCTTGGCGACGACGCTGCGCAACCAGTCCATGCGCGCTTCGGTGGCGGCAAGCAGCACGCCGCCGGTCACGTGTACGCCAGTCGCCTGGCCGGAAAGCTCCTCGATCTCCTTATAGAGCCCGATCGTGTACTTCTGCAGCTTGGCGACGTTCGGATCACCGTTGATCGTATGCATCCCGCCAGCCGCGTGCCAGGTCGAACCTGAGGTGAGTTCGCTGCGCTCGATCAGAACGACATCAGTCCAGCCATGGCGGGCGAGATGAAACAGCACGGAAGCGCCGACGACACCGCCACCGATCACTGCGACACGCGTATGGGATTTCATGGAGTTTCTCTGGTTTCAGGATGTTGGGGAATGGGCACAGAGGGGACTTGAGAGAAGGCAACGCTCGCTCAGCACCCCTCATCCGCCTCGGATGAGGGGTGTCTGCCGGAACAGGACCTAGACCTCACGGCTCGCCGCTCCCGATTGCTTCCTTGCGCCTCGCCACATAGGCCTCCAACGCCTCGCGCCGATCCGGCTGCATCACGGGTTCCTCGTATTCGTCCAGCGCCTTTTTCCAGACCTTCGTAGCGCGCTGCGTGGCATCGAGCCCGCCCGCTTCTTTCCACGCCTCGTAATTCTGCCAGTTGGAAAGGATCGGCTGGTAGAAAGCCGTCGCGTAGCGCTCCAGTGTATGCGGCTCGCCGAAAAAATGCCCGCCGGTCGGCACGGCGCCGAGCGCATCGAGCGCCAGCTCACCCTCATTCACTTCAATGGGTTTGAGGAATTCCATCATGTGCTGAATCAGCTCGACGTCGATGACGAATTTCTCGAAGGAGGCCGTCAGCCCGCCCTCCTGCCAGCCGGCTGCGTGATAGATCAAATTACCGTGGCCGAGGATCGCGCCCCACAGCGCCATCATCGTTTCATAGGCGCCCTGCGCGTCAGCGGCGTTGGAGGCCGAACCCGGCGTCGTGCGGTATGGCAGCGAATATTTCCGCGCCAACTGCCCCGACGCGATGTTGGCTTTGGTGTTCTCCGGCGTACCGAATGCCGGCGCGCCGGACTTCATGTCGACGTTGGAGGTGAAGGCGCCATACATGACCGGTGCACCGGGGCGCACGAGTTGGGTGAGCACCACGCCGAACAGCGCCTCGGCGTTCTGCTGCGCCAGCGCGCCGGCAAGCGTCACCGGGCTCATCGCGCCCATCAGCGTGAAGGGCGTGATACAGGCCGACTGGCCATGCTCGGCCATGGTCATCAGGCCTTCTGCCATCTGATCGTCGAAGCGGCGCGGCGAGTTTACGGAAATGATGGTGGTGACGCCGGGGTCTTCGGCCAGATCATCGAGGGACAGACCGCGCGAGATGGCCATCATCTCTATGCCGTCGAGCGCCCTGCCCCGGCCGATCGCCGTGCAATGGAAGCTCTTGTCGGTCAGCGTGAGGTTGGCAAAATAGGTATCGAGATGGCGCGAATTCGCCGGCAGCTCGATCGGCGCGCAGACCTGGTTGCCGATCATGGTGATGCAGTTGAAATGCTGCGCCAGCCGGACGAGATCCTGGTAGTCGCGAAGATTTCCGGAGCGGCGACCCCGCTCCAGATCGTGAACATTGGGCGGGCCGGCGACCAGCGTGAAATTGATGTTGTTGCCGCCGAGGATCACCTGGCGCGCCGGATTGCGCGGCGTCAGCTTATAGATAGGGCGCGTGGTCTTGAAGGCTTCCTCGACCAGTTCGCGGCCGATGCGAACATTCTGGGTGGCGCGGTCGACGATGGCGCCGGCTTTTTCAAAGAGCAAAAGCGCCCGCCCGCTCATGACCTCGATGCCGAAATCCTCCAGGATGCGCATCGAGGCTTCGTGGATCGCCTCCATCTGGTCGGCGGAAAGCAACTGCAGCGGCGGATAGGGATTGACGACACGGCGGAGCGACAGTTGCGGGATCGGCGCGGGACCCTTATGGGTGCGATCGGCTGAGCGTCTGCGGCGCGGTTCGGCATTCATGCCACGGGCATACGACAACGCCGCAACACTTCTGTCGGGAATCCGTCATCGATAGACGAGTTTTTAGGACGGGCGTCAAATCGACGAGCCCAGTGTCGACATCGCGTCATTTTGCGTCGGATTGCAGATATTGGCCGCGCCGATCGTTAAGACCGCCTTAACCACGCCCGGCGGCGGGGGCGCGCGATCGGCGCCCGGCAAGATTCCGTTTAGGAGTAGGGCCTACTTGCTCGACATATGGTTCGGTCGAGTTTTATTCGAGTCTTAGCGATTGGCCTGCCGCTGGCGCTTGCCGCCTGCGCGACCGCGCCCGCCCACATCAACAATGTCTGCGCGGTGTTCGACCAGCGCGACGGGCTGTTCGACAATTGGGAACGGGCGGCCAGGCGCACGGAAGCCAAGTACAACATACCGGCTGCCGTATTGATGGCGACGGTGCGCAAGGAATCCGGCTTCAAGGGGCGCGTCAGGCCGCCCCGGACCTATCTGCTCGGCTTCATCCCCTGGAGCCATGTCTCAAGCGCCTACGGCTACTCGCAGGCGCTGGACGGGACTTGGGCGCAATACGAGATCGAGACTGGAAATACCTCGGCCCGGCGCTCGAGCTTCTCCGACGCCATCGATTTCGTCGGCTGGTATCATGACAAGAGCGCCAGGCTGCTCGGCATCCCGCGCAACGACACGTACAACCTTTATCTGGCCTACTATCTCGGCCGCACCGCCTACGGCCGCGGCAGCCGCGGCAGCGCGGCAGTGCAGCAATACGCCCGCGCCACGGATGACATGGCGCGCAGCTACGCCGCGCAGATGCAGGAGTGCGGAGGGTAGGGCTGCGGTCAGACCCGGTTTCCGTCACCGAGCACGACACGCGCCGCTCCCGCTGACGTGTCGGCCTCGCCGATCAGGTCCGCGCCCTCGAGGCCGGCGTCTCCCGCCGACCAGCGAACGCGCGTGAAGACGTACCATTTCGCACGCGGCAGTCCCTTGAACACGAAGTTTCCTTCCGCATCGCAGGTCGCGCGCCGCGTGATCGCGTCGAAGCGTGGATCCATCGTTTCTGGCAGCATCGGATGCGCGTTCATGCGGGCGAGTTCGACCACCCGCTCGAAAGATCGCGTGTGGGGAAAAAGCAGCACGGGCTGGCCGGTGCAGGGAATCGCGCCGCCCTGATCGTGAAGCAACGCCTGGCCGGTCAGCGTGGCGTCGCCGGGGCGCTCATAGCGCCGGAATTCGGTTTCCGAATAGGTGATGTCGAGCGGCGCGTTGGGATCGAGAGGCGGCGGGGACGACTGACAGGCCGAGAGAACCATCGACGCGACGGTGCAGGAAACCGCCAGCGCGATCCGCGGGACGTTTCCAGACACCATCATCGCCACCTAATGCGGGATGACGTCCGCGTAGGCGAAGCCGTCCCTCTCCATGATCTCGCCGACCGATGTAACGATCGGTGCGGCGAAAATCGGGCCGGCGGTGACGACCGTGTGGAATTCGCCGTTTTCGCCGCACGGATCGACGCCCGCGGGCAGGATTCGAAGGAAGTCGGCATCAAAGTCGCGGCCGGCGAAAGAGCGGTCGAGCCTTCTCGTGTCGATGCAGGCGATACGAGCCTTCAGGCCGGATGCGATCATCGCCTTGGCGAGTTTACCCGTGTCCCGGCCCCAGAGCGGAAAGATCGCCTCCATGCCGGCTGCCTGCATCTGCTTCAGCCGGTAGGCGCGGATGTCCTCAAGGAAGAGATCGCCATAGACGAGATGCCGGACACCCTCGGCCTTCAGCCTGGCGAGCGCTTCCTCCATGCGGGCTTCGTAGATTTCGTTCGGGCAAGGGCTCGGCAGCATCACCTTCAC
>JBQCFA010000386.1:0-2985 GCA_051959695.1 Rhizobiaceae bacterium | reverse complement strand
CGCCATCACGGTAGAACGCCCGAGCGAGGGCAGGCTGGTGGCCGGCAAGCTCGTCGACTACACGCTCGGCCTCTATGCCTCGCGCGCCTATCTTGAGGCGAAGGGGATGCCGAGGACGGCTGCGGAACTTGCGGACCACCGCCTCGTCGGATATGTGCCCGACCTGACTTTCAGTCCTTCCCTGGACTACGCTGCGGAATTCGCCGCGGACTGGAACGCCCGTTTCGAAATCTCTTCCTCGCTCGGCCAGGCCGAGGCGGTGCGCTCGGGCGCCGGCATCGGCATCCTGCACACCTTCATCGCCAGAAACCTGCCTGAACTCGTCCAAGTGCCAGTGGCAAAGCCCATCCGCCGCGCCTACTGGCTGGTCTATCACGAGTCGGTCAGGCCGCTTCGGCGCATCCAGGCCGTCGCCGGCTTCATCGGCGAGGCGGTGGAGCGGGAGCGTGGCCTGTTCGCGTGACCGGTCCTAAAGGCTGGATTCTCCCGAGAGGTCGCGGCGGGCCTTCTCGAGTTCCTCGGCGTAGCGCCTGAGGAGATGACCCTCGGTCAGCAGTCCGATCACGGTGCGGTCGTATTTGTCGTCGACGACGGCGAGTTCCTCGCTGCCCGAGGCGGTAAAGGCCTGGGCGGCCACCTTGACGTTCATCGAGGGCAGAAGGACGGTGTCCTTGAACTTTGCCAGCTCGCCGACCGTCTTGCCCTTTTCCGCGTCGGGGTCCGCCTGGTCGGCATGGACTTCTGGAACGATCAATATGCCGACGTAGTGCTGATCCGCATCGACGGCGATGACGCGCTGGGACGAGCCGAGCGGAAACAGCTTTCGGAATTCGTCGATAGGCGTGTCGGCGTCGACGGTACGGGCATCGGCGCGCATCATGGAGCCGACGGTGAGGGAACGCATCCAGCCGACGTCGTGGGCGCTGCGGATCGTCTCGCCGCGCAGATGCAGCCGCCAGGTGGAGAACGAGTAGCCGAAGCCCTCGCGCACCACCATCGCCGAAAGGATGGAGCCGGCCAGAACGACGGCCGTCAGGGTCAGGTCGCCGCTCGATTCAAGCGCGAGGAAGGTCATGGTCAGCGGCCCGCCGACGACGCCGACGGCCAGCGACGTCATGCCGACCACGGCGGCCAGTCCCGGGTCGATACCGGTTTGCGGGGAGACCACCGCCATCGCGGCCGCGAACAGCTTGCCGAGCAGGACGCCGAGGAAGAGCGACGCGAAAAACAGGCCGCCGCGAAAGCCGGAACCGAGCGAAATGGCGGAGGCGGCGAGCTTCATGATGAACACGCCCGCCACAACCTTGAGCCCGTAGTTCATCGCCAGTTGCAGTTCGAACGCCCCATGCCCCGAGGAGAGCACCTGGGGCGTGCCGAGGGCCAGCAAGCCGACCAGGCAGCCGCCGATTGCCGGTCTCAGTGTCGCGTCGATGGAAAGGCTGGAGAAGGCGCGTTCCACCAGGGTGACGAAGAGCATGATGGCGATCGAGACCGCCCCGCCGATGAGGCCGAGAAGCAGATAGGGCAGGTACTGGTTCGGCGTCATGTGCGGAACCGAATCCAGATGGACGGGAAACTGCGAGGCCTTCAGCAGCCCCGCCGTGACCGAGCCCATCAGAGCGGCAGCCAGCACCGGCGCGACGTTGACGATCGTGTAGACGCCGATGATGAGCTCGAATCCATAGAACGCTCCCGTCAGCGGAGCGTCGAAGGCCGCGGCGATGGCCGCCGCCGCGCCGCACCCCACCAGCATGCGCACGTCGTTGCGGCGTAGGCCGAGGCTACGGCCGATGCGCGAGGCCACGCCCGATCCGACCTGGGTATATCCCGCTTCCAGGCCGACCGACGCACCGAAACCGCTGGAGACGATGGTCTGTGCGGCGATAATGAAACTGTCGGTCAGCGACAGACGCCCGCCATGCAGCGCATTGGCCTCGATCGGGTCGACCGGAGTGCGGTACTTGCGATAGCGCAGCCAGGCGATGCTGATTCCCATGATCACACCTCCGGCCAGAGGCACAAGCGCATGGCTTGGCTCGAACAGCGCGAACATGCTGGAAAGTCTCGCCCCTTTCGGCAGGCCGAAGAGAAACCAGTGCATCTGCTGCACGATCCAGCCCATCGCAGCGACGAGCCCGCCGGTGACAACGCCGACGCCGCAGGCGAGAAGGACGATGAAGAGTCCCGGCGCCTTGAAGGACTCGACAATATGCTTGAAGCCGGCAAACAGACGCGGCCGGGTTACGAAACGGAGGCTTTCAATCGCCACGGAAGGACGTCCTGATGGTGCTCGGTCAGTCGCGGCGCGCTGGCAGCGATCGACCGATCTGTCGAATGCCTGCTTTCACAGGAATCCGGCTTCTGCTTCAAGGAAATAGCGGCTTTTTATTGACGTTTTTTTACGTCACCCGCCCGCATGCCATCTAGTCCGCGTCCGGATGGCGATCGGGCATGGCGCGCTGAAAGGCGTCCAAGGCCTGCGCGGCCTCGAAAAGGCGCATCGTCACAGGATAGGGCGATAGATCGAAGGCGAAGCGTTTCGCGTTGAATATCTGGGGCACAAGGCAGATATCGGCCATCGTCGGAGCATCGCCGTGGCAGAAGCGCCCGGTCTCGCTTTCGCTGGCGAGCCGTGTTTCAAACGCGTCGAAGCACTCTCCCAGCCAGTGATGATACCAAGCCCTGCGCGCGGCATCATCGAGGCCCAGGGCGGTCTCGAGATATTTGAGGACACGCAGATTGTTGAGCGGGTGCGTGTCTGCCGCGACGATGGCCGACAGCGAGCGGACGCGGGCCCGTTCGGCGGGCTTCATGGGAAGCACGCGCGGCGTATCCGGATAGGCCTCTTCCAGGTATTCGATGATCGCGAGCGACTGGGTGATGGTGACGGCGCCGTCCACGAGCGTCGGCACAAAACCCTGGGGAGTGATGGTCAAGTAGGCGGGTGCGCGGGGCTCACCCTTGACGAGATGGTGGGACTGCTGC
>JBQCFA010000385.1:0-4726 GCA_051959695.1 Rhizobiaceae bacterium | reverse complement strand
CACGAGACTATGCTGCGTGGCGATGGACTTTACGATTTCTGCCTCGTCCTCGACTGGAACATCCGGCCGCGCCGTCGTGGCGGCGGCAGTGCCATCTTCATGCATCTGGCGCGGACGGGTTTCGCTCCCACCGAGGGATGCATCGCAGTGGAGCGCCGGGTGATGCTGCGCCTGCTGCCTCATCTGTCGCACCGGACGGTGATCCATGTCCAAGCCTGAACGCGAGCGCGCCGGGCCGGTGCGTCCGGCGATACGGTGTCGTCCCTTCAGGCGAAGCGCCATACCGTGGTCTTCTTGACCTCTGAATCCTCCAGCGCGCGGCTGACCGGCACCTGATAGGTTGCGCATGCCTGAAGCCGCTCTTTCGGCAGGTAGGAACGGCCCGGGTCGCCGACCAGCACTTCGGCGCCGCGCCGGTGGAGGCTGGAGAACCACGGCGTGAGGCGGGCCGCCAGTTCGCGATCGTAGAAGACGTCGCCGGCAAGCACGATCTCCCAGCCGTCGTCGGTCCCGATAAGGTCTTCATCGCTGAAGGCGCATTCTACTCCGTTCGCGGCGCCGTTCAGCCTGCAGGCGACCCGGCAGAAGGGGTCGATGTCCGCCGCGATGATGTCGACCGCCCCGGCGAGGCAAGCGGCGATCGCGACCAGCCCCGAGCCGGTCGCGAAATCGAGGACTCGCCTATCCAAGACCAGCGACGGATGATCGAGCACGTGCCGGGCCAGGCCTTGGCCGCCAGCCCAGGCAAAGGCCCAGAAGGGCGGCGGCAGGCCGATTCCGGCGAGCTCTTCCTCGGTCTTCTTCCAGAGGTCGTGCGCTTCGTCGGCGAGATGGAGCCGCAGCTCCGGCACGTGCGGCAGAGAGGAAAGCGTCGTGTTGGCGCGTATGAAGGCTTCGGCGCTTTGGGGCGTGAGCAAATTCGTTTACGGGGCCGGCTCGAGACCACCCATGCGGCAGACCTCTTTCCATTCCGCGCCGGAGACCGGCTGCACGGAAAGGCGCGAATTGTTGACCAGCACCATGTCCGCGAGCTTGGGGTTGGCTTTGACGTCGTTCAGTCCGACCGGCTTCGGCATGTCCTTTACGGCGCGGATGTCGACGCATTCCCAGCGTTCGTCGTCGGTCGTCGAGTCGTGATGGGCCAGCGCGCAGACCTCGACGATGCCGACGACCTCCAGCCCCTGGTTGGAGTGATAGAAGAAACCGAGATCACCGATCCGCATGGCGCGCATGTTGTTGCGCGCCTGATAGTTGCGCACGCCGTCCCATTGCTGGCCGGCCTTCCCACTCGCCTTCTGCCTTTCCCAGGACCACGAATCGGGTTCGGACTTGAAGAGCCAGTATTGCATCGATCGTGTCCCCTCCTCAGGCGGCGTCCGGATTGTTGATCACCCAGTTCCACGGCCTGATCTCGACGTTGGCGAAAAGGCCGGCCTTGGCATAGGGATCGGCGGCGGCGATCGCCCCGGCCGCCTGCCGGTCCGCCGCCTCGATCACGGCCAGCGTGCCGTTGGGCTTGCCGTCCGCGCCAACGAACGGACCGGCGAATTTCAGCGCGTCGCGTGAATTGAGATCCTGCAGATAGGCGAGATGGTCCGGCCGGGTGTCAATGCGGACGGAAAGATGGTCCGGCTTGTCGGTGCAGATCAGGGCAAAAAGCATGGAGGAGTTCCTGTTTAAGGCGGATTGAACCGCCGGGCCGGCGTGCGTCAAGCGTCTTCGCTCTTCAAGGGACGGGAAAGCAGGGCCGAGATCGCCTCTGGAACGGTTATCCGCCCGGCAAGTATGGAGGAGACGGCGTCCACGATCGGAGCATCGATGCCGCGCTCGCACGCCAGCCGGGCGGCGATACCGGCGGTGGCGACGCCTTCGGCGAGAGGCAGGCCTTCGAGGCTTTCGCCGCGTCCGAGCGCCACCCCATATGCGAAATTGCGCGA
Organism: Rhizobiaceae bacterium; assembly: GCA_051959695.1. GTDB lineage: Bacteria > Pseudomonadota > Alphaproteobacteria > Rhizobiales > Rhizobiaceae > Mesorhizobium_L. Next base: position 2,789 of record JBQCFA010000385.1, on the reverse strand, counting down.
CCGCGCCGAACCGCAGGAAAGGATCAGGTCGCCGAGACCGGAAAGTCCCATAAGCGTCTCGGGCCGGGCGCCGAAGGCGGCGCCGAGCCGGCGCAATTCGACGAAGCCGCGCGTCACCAACGCGGCCTGCGCGCTGGCGCCGAGTTCCGCACCCGAAGCCGCGCCTGCGGCGATCGCCATGACGTTCTTCAGGGCGCCGCCGATCTCGACGCCGGCAAGATCGGTGCTCGAGTAGCAGCGAAGATGCGGAGCGGAAAGGAGGGCGGCGAGATGAGCGGCGAGCGCCCCGTCGCGAGCGGCGACGGTGACGGCCGTCGGCAGGCCGCGCGAGACATCGGCCGCGAAACTTGGACCGGAGAGCGCCGCCACGGGATTCGAAGGCATGATTTCGCCTACGATTTCGGAAAGAAGCATCCCGGTGGTGGCTTCGATACCCTTGGCGCAAATTACCAATGGCGTATTGGTGGCGACATGGCGTGCTACCTGTTCGCACAGGGTTCGCAGGACTTGCGCGGGCGCAACCAGAAGCACGCATTCGGCGTCGGTCAGCGCCGCGGCAAGGTCGGTCGTCGCCCTGAGTTCGTCGTCCAGCCTGATCCCCGGCAGATAGCGCGGGTTTTCGTGCCGCCGGTTGACCGCGTCGACAATATGCGGATCCCGGGCCCATAGAAGCGGCTCGTTCCCGGCACGAAGCATGGCGAGTGACAGCGCGGTTCCCCAGGCGCCGCCGCCGAGGACAGCGATTTTCACGACGCTCATACCTTGGCTCCCCGCCTGCCCGAGCCCAGCGCCGGCGCTGCGTCCTGGTCAAGCGGCCAGCGTGGACGCGGCGCCATGTCGAAGGCATCTTCACCGGCGAGGCCGGTGGAAAGTCGTTCCAGCCCGGCCCACGCGATCATCACGGCATTGTCCGTGCACAAGTCGAGCGGAGGGGCGACGAAGTGGAATCCCGTCCGGCGGCAAAGCTCGACCAGCGCCGAGCGGAGTTCCTGGTTGGCCGCGACGCCGCCGGCGACGACAAGCGCGGGAGAGGCGATATCCGGAAACTCCGCGCGAAAGCGCGCCAGGCTGCGGCCGACCCGGTCGGAGAGCGTTTCGGACACGGCACGCTGGAAGGAGGCGCAAATGTCGTCGACATCGGCTTCGGTCAGCGGCTCCAGTGCCTTCGCGGTCTGGCGCACGGCGGTCTTCAGGCCGGAGAAGGAGAAGTCGGGTCGGGCTTCGCCCTTCAGCGGGCGCGGAAGCGCGAAGCGTGCCGCATCTCCCCGCGCCGCCGCCCTCTCCACGCTCGGGCCACCGGGATAGGGCAGGCTAAGCAATTTGGCGGTCTTGTCGAAGGCCTCGCCGAGCGCGTCGTCGATCGTGGTTGCCCAGCGCTCGTAGTTGCCGACCCCGCGCACCAGCACGATCTGGGTATGGCCGCCGGAAACGAGGAGCAGGAGGTAGGGAAAACCGAGGCCATCGGTCAGGCGCGCCGTCAGCGCGTGGCCTTCGAGATGGTTGACGGCAATCAGCTCCTTGTCCGCGGCGGCGGCGAGCGCTTTCGCCGTCATCACCCCCACGATCAGGCCGCCGATCAGGCCGGGGCCGGCAGTAACGGCGATGGCGTCGACGGCGGCGAGGTCAAGTCCGGCATCGGCGAGGGCCGCGGAGACGACGCCATCGAGCGCCTCGACATGGGCGCGAGCGGCGATCTCGGGCACGACGCCGCCGAAGGCCGCGTGCTCGGCGATCTGGCTGAGCACGACCGAGGAGAGGATTTCTCCGCAGCCGTTCTCCAGCGAGACCACGGCGGCGGCGGTTTCGTCGCAACTCGTCTCGATGCCCAGTACCCGCGTCACCCTATCACGGCCTCCGTCATTGCCCGGCCCGTCTATCCTCGCTAGGAAGCGGCATGCGGCGGGTTATCACGGCCACCTTCAGGTGAAAACAGGCGCGATGCAATCGGACGTCATCAGGATTGGGACTCGCGGCAGCGCACTGGCGCTGGTCCAGGCGCACGAGACCCGGGCGCGACTAATGGCGGCGCACCACCTTCCAGAGGAAGCGTTCGCCGTCGTGCCGATCTCGACGAGTGGCGACCGTATCCAGGACCGGCCGCTGTCGGAAGTCGGCGGCAAGGGTCTGTTCACCAAGGAGATAGAAGACGCGCTCTTCGACGGCCGCATCGACATGGCGGTCCATTCCTCCAAGGATCTGCCGACATGGTTGCCGGATGGGCTGGCGCTCGTCGCCTTTCTCGAAAGAGCCGATCCACGCGATGCCTTCGTCGGCCGGAGCGCGCAGACGCTGGACGGCCTGCCCGAGCGCGCGGTCATAGGCTCGTCATCGCTGAGGCGGCAGGCGCTGGTCCGGCGGCTGCGACCCGATATCGAAATCGTCGATTTTCGCGGCAATGTCTCGACCCGGCTGGCGAAGCTCGACGACGGAAGGGTCGACGCCACGCTGCTCGCCGCCGCCGGGCTCGATCGGCTGGGCCTTGCCGGCCGCATCACCGAGATGCTCGACCCGGGAAGATTCCCTCCATCTCCCGGCCAGGGGGCCATCTGCATCGAGGCGAGGGTGGGCGATCCGCGTGTCGAAGCCCTGGTCGCGCCCGTTCGGCATGTCCCGACCGGCCACGCGCTCGCCTGCGAGCGCGCCTTTCTTGCCGTGCTCGACGGTTCCTGCCGCACGCCGATCGCGGGTCTGGCGCGGGTCGACGGCGATCGGATCAGACTTCGTGGCATGGTCCTGACGCCGGATGGGCGCGGCTGCCACGAGATCACGCTCGACGGGCTTGCCGGCGA
>JBQCFA010000384.1:0-12177 GCA_051959695.1 Rhizobiaceae bacterium | reverse complement strand
AGACCTTCGACATCCATGGCGGCGGGCTCGACCTGATCTTCCCGCACCACGAGAACGAGATCGCGCAATCGCGCTGCGCCCACGGCACGCCGGTGATGGCAAATTACTGGCTGCACAACGGCTTCCTTCAGGTCGAGGGCCGCAAGATGGCGAAGAGCGAGGGGAATTTCGTCACCATCCACGAACTGCTCAGGACAGAAAAATTCGGCGGTCGCAAATGGCCGGGCGAGGTGCTTCGGCTGGCCATGCTGATGACGCACTACCGCGAGCCGATCGATTTTTCCGTGCGGAGGTTGGAGGAGGCGGAGAATATTCTGACCAAGCTCCGGCGCAGGGCTGCCGGTGCGTCGGTGGGCGCTCTGGACACCGCCTTTGTCCATGCCTTGTCGGACGATCTCGATCTTCCGCAATACATCCGCCTTCTGAGCGCGTTACAGCTGCCTGAGCCGTTGCTGATCGCCGCAGCCGCGCTGGTGGGCATCGATCTTTCCGCCATAGAAACCGACATCGACGTCGAAAGCTTCGTCGCGCGCCGCCTCGCGTTGATCGGCGAAAAGAACTGGGCGGAAGCCGACCGTATCCGCGATGAACTTCTCGCGCAGGGCATCCAGTTGAAGGATGGCAAGGACCCCGCTACCGGCGAGCGCGTCACGACCTGGGAGGTGAAGAGATGATCGACCATACAGCCATCGCCGTCCGAGACTTCGATGCATCGAAACAATTCTACGATTCGGCGCTGGCGCCTCTCGGCGCGTCGCTGGTGATGATGGTGCCCGAGGAACATACGGGCGGCGCCAAGGTCGGCGGCTATGGCTACGATCGTCCGCAATTCTGGCTGTACGAATCGGACGAGCCCGGGCCAGGTCGCCACTATGCCTTCACCGCCGACACCCGCGCCGAGGTCGGCGCCTTCTATGAGGCGGCGATGGCCGCCGGCGGCCGCGACAATGGTGCGCCCGGTCTCCGCGCCCACTACCATCCGAACTACTATAGCGCGTTCGTCCTCGATCCCGACGGCAACAATATCGAGGCCGTCTGCCACTCGCCCTCGTGAGGATTTCATGAGCCTCGACAACAAACCTCTCTATTCCGGCGGCTGCCAGTGCGGTGCGGTGCGATTCCACGTCGAGGGACCGCTCGGCGACGCGTCGGTCTGCCACTGCCGCATGTGCCAGAAAGCCTTCGGCTCTTTTTACGCGCCGCTCGTCTCAGTGCGCCACGCCAGGCTGACCTGGACGCGTGGTAAGCCGAAGCGCTTCCAAAGCTCGCATTTCGCGAAGCGAGGCTTCTGCGCGGAATGCGGGACGCCATTGACCTACGAGGCGCCGGACGGCGTCGCGCTCGCCATCGGCGCATTCGACGAGCCGGAGGAGATCGCGCCCGTCATCCAGTGGGGCGTCGAGGCCAAGCTTCCTTATGTCGATGGCATCCCGAACCTGCCGGGCGAGGATACGCTGGCCGACCAGGATGCGGCTTCCTTCCTGGCCAACCTCGTCTCCTACCAGCACCCTGATCACGATACCGAGGAATGGCCTCCTGCGACGGAGGAGAGATGACCGCCGACCTGCGCACGCTCTATCCAGAGATCGAACCGTATGCATCGGGAATGCTCGATGTCGGCGACGGCCATCAGGTCTATTGGGAGCGCTGCGGCACGCCGAGTGCCAAGCCTGCCGTCTTCCTGCATGGCGGCCCCGGCGGAGGCTGTTCGCCCAGTCACCGCCGCCTCTTCGATCCGAAGCGCTATGACGTGCTCCTCTTTGACCAGCGCGGCTGTGGCCGTTCGCGGCCCCATGCCGAGCTCGAGGCCAACACCACATGGCATCTCGTCGCCGACATCGAGCGGCTGCGCGAGATGGCCGCCGTCGAAAAGTGGCAGGTCTTTGGCGGGTCATGGGGTTCGACGCTGGCGCTCGCCTATGCCGAGGCGCATCCCGGGCGAGTGAGCGAACTGATCGTGCGCGGCATCTATCTGCTGACCCGCGCCGAACTCGAATGGTATTATCAGTTCGGCGTGTCGCAGATGTTCCCGGACAAATGGGAACGCTTCCTAGCGCCGATCCCCGAGGCCGAGCGCGGCGATCTGATGGCGGCTTACCGCAGTCGCCTCGTGGGCGCCGACAAGGCGGCTCAGCTCGAGGCGGCGAAGGCATGGAGCGCCTGGGAAGGCGAGACGATCACCCTTTTGCCGGAGCCGGCGACCAGCGATCCGTTTCACGAGGATGATTTCGCCATCGCTTTCGCCCGCATCGAGAACCACTATTTCGTCCATGCCGGCTGGCTGGGGGAGGGGCAGCTCCTGCGCGACGCTCATCGCCTCGGCGACATTCCCGGCGTGATCGTCCATGGCCGCTACGACATGCCCTGTCCGGCGCATTACGCGTGGCAGTTGCACAAGGCGTGGCCGAAGGCCGAATTTCATCTGATCGAAGGCGCGGGTCACGCCTACTCGGAACCGGGCATCCTCGATCGCCTCATAAGGGCGACCGACCAGTTCGCGGGGAGGGGTCCCGATGCCTAGGGAACGCCTGTATCTCTTCGACACGACGCTGCGCGACGGCCAACAGACGCCGGGCATCGACTTCTCCATCGAGGACAAGATCACGATCGCCCGGATGCTTGACGAATTCGGCATCGACTATGTCGAAGGGGGCTATCCTGGGGCCAATCCGACGGACACGGCCTTTTTCCAGAGCAAGCGCACGAAGCGTGCGTCTTTCGTCGCTTTCGGCATGACCAAGCGCGTCGGCGTGTCGGCCTCGAACGATCCCGGGATCGCGGCGCTCCTGCAATCCTCCTCCGATGCGATCTGCTATGTGGCGAAAAGCTGGGACTACCACGTCAAGGTGGCGCTCGGCTGCACTGACGAGGAGAACCTTCAGTCGATCCACGCCTCCGTCCGGGCCGCCATCGCCGCGGGCAAGGAGGCGATGGTCGATTGCGAACATTTCTTCGACGGCTACAAGGCCAATCCGGCCTATGCGCTTGCTTGCGCAAAGACGGCATACGAAGCCGGCGCGCGTTGGGTCGTCCTGTGCGACACGAACGGCGGAACATTGCCGGCGGAGGTTCGGGCGACCGTCGAAGCCGTTGTCGGCGCCGGAATCCCCGGCGGCAATATCGGCATTCACGCGCATGACGATACCGGGCAGGCGGTGGCCAATTCGCTCGCGGCAGTGGAAGCCGGCGCCCGGCAGGTGCAGGGCACGCTGAACGGCATCGGCGAACGCTGCGGCAACGCCAATCTGATCTCGATCATCCCGACCTTGATGCTGAAGCCGGGGCTCGCGGGCCGCTTCGAGACCGGCGTTACCGAGGAGGCACTGGCTGGGATCACGCGGTTGTCGCGTGCGTTCGACGAGTTGCTGAACCGGGCGCCGGAGGCGCAGGCGCCCTATGTCGGGGCCTCGGCCTTCGCCACCAAGGCGGGCATCCATGCCTCGGCGATCGCCAAGGACCCGGCGACCTACGAGCACGTCCCGCCGGAAATGGTCGGCAACCGTCGCCGCGTCATGGTTTCAGACCAGGGCGGCAAGGCGAACTTCCTGGCCGAGCTGAAGCGGCGCGGCATCGAGGTCGCTCGCGACGATCCGCGCCTCGACACGCTGATCGCGGTGGTGAAGGAACGCGAGGCCGAAGGCTACGCCTATGAGGGCGCGGATGCGAGCTTCGAACTCCTGGCCCGGCGAACGCTCGGCACTGTGCCATCCTTCTTCTCCGTGGAGAGCTTCCGCTGCATGGTCGAGCGCCGTTTCGACGCCAACGGCAACATCAAGACGGTTTCCGAAGCCATCGTGAAGGTGAATGTCGACGGCGAGGACCGGATGTCGGTCGCGGAAGGGCACGGGCCCGTCAACGCGCTCGACATCGCGCTGCGCAAGGACCTCGGCAAGTACCAGTCGGAGATCGCCGATCTGGAACTGGTCGACTACAAGGTGCGCATCCTCAACGGCGGTACGGAGGCGGTTACCCGGGTGCTGATCGAATCTCACGACGGGGAGGGTGGCCGCTGGTCCACTGTCGGCGTTTCCGACAACATCATCGACGCGTCTTTCCAGGCGCTGATGGATTCGATCGTCTTCAAGCTGATGAAAAACCGCGAACTCGCGGGGCTCGCCGCCGCCGAGTAGGCGTTCCATCAGCCCGACGCGGCGCAGGCATCAGCAATTTGAACTGGTGTGGAGGCGCTTCGTGTGGTTCTTGCGCCGCGGGCATCGGCCCACGACAATAGGAACCGCTCCGAGCCTGATGGATACCACCGCCACCGCTCCCGCCGTCCAGGGTGATACACCGCGGGGCCTTGTCCTCGCGGTAACGTGCTACGCGATGTGGGGAATACTGCCTATCTACATGAAGGCGGTGGAGCACATGCCGGCCGCGGAAGTCGTGGCCCACCGGATCGTCTGGTCCCTGCCGATCGCCGGCGTGACGCTCTATGTGCTTGGTCGTACGGCCGACGTCCGGCGCGCCCTGCGCTCGCCCCGGACGTTGGCGCTGGCCGCGCTGACCGCTTCGATCATCACACTCAACTGGGGAACCTATGTCTGGGCGATCGGGGCCGGCCGCACCATCGAGACGGCGCTCGGCTACTATATCAACCCCCTGGTTTCGGTCGTCATGGGTGCGGTGCTGCTCGGGGAGAAGCTGAGCCGCATGCAGATGGCTGCCGTCGGGCTCGCCGCGAGCGCGGTGATTATCCTCGCCGTCGACGCCGGCGGGCTACCGTGGGTGTCGCTGGTGCTGGCGTTTTCCTTCGCCATCTACGGCTTTCTGCGCAAGACGCTGCCGATCGGTCCGAGCCAGGGCTTCTTCCTCGAAGTCATGATCCTGACGGTTCCTGCGGTGGGATATATTCTGTGGCTGCACACGCGCGGCGAAGGGCATTTTTTGATATCGGAACCGGGCAACGTCGCGCTCCTGCTCGGTTGCGGGCCGGTGACCGCCGTCCCGCTCCTCCTTTATGCCTTCGGGGCCAAGCTCCTGCGCTACTCGACCATAGGCATTCTGCAATATATCGGACCGACCCTGATCTTCCTGATCGCGGTGTTCGTGTTCGACGAGCCGTTCGGCTCTGCGCAGGCGGCCGCCTTCGCCCTGATCTGGCTGGCGCTGATAGTCTATAGCTGGTCGATGTTCCGTAGCCGGCGCGCCGCAAGCGCGGCCTGAGAAATCGCTATAGCCTGCCAATCATGGATTCGTCGCCTTCCGGCGCCGCCCGGGGTTGGCCCTGTACCTGGAGGATGGCCGGGACGATGTCCGCCGCGTCGTCGATCACAAGCGGCGTGATCCTCTGCGCGGTGTGGAGGAAGCCTTCTTCCTTCATGTGGCCCAGCAGCTTCATCAGCGGCGACCAGAAGCCGCCTATATTCGCCAGCACGATCGGCTTCTCGTGGCGGCCAAGCTGCGCCCAGGTCATCATCTCGATGATCTCTTCCAGAGTGCCTATTCCGCCTGGAAGCGCCACGAAAGCATCGGATTCCTCGAACATTCGATGCTTGCGGGTGTGCATGTCTTCGGTTACGACCAACTCGTCGAGTCGCGCCAGCGCCGCTTCCGTGGCCTCCGTGGTGATGAGGAAGCGGGGAATGATGCCGACGACCGTGCCGCCCGCCGTCGTGACGCTTTCGGCGACCGCGCCCATGATGCCCTTGCCGCCGCCGCCGTATACGAGCCGCAGTCCGGCCGCGGCGATGGCCCGCCCGAGCACCCTGGCCGCTTCGATGTAGAGGCGGTCACCGCCGGGCGAAGAACCGCAGTAGACGCAAACGGATCGAATCTTGTCCATAAGGCTGAATGGTGTTGATGACCGTTGTCGCGTCAAGATCAGCAAGGCCTTTTTCTTGTAGGACCATGGGAAAAGCGCTAGACCAAAGAACAGGCGGCTAAGGGAAACGGATATGACGAACGGCATCAGAAACGCGCTTCTTTTCGGGGGCGGCGCGTTGGTGGCCGCACTCGCTGTCGCCTACGGCCTCGGCGCGTTCAACTCCACGCCGCCGGCCAAGGTGGCCGAGAGCGTGGCCCCAGCCGAGAATTCCATGACCGCTAAGGAAGGGCGGGCGGGCGGCGCTCCGGCGAACCCCGCTGCCGACGCGACGACACCGGAGAAAGCCGGATCCGCCCCAGCTTCGACGACCCCGCAACCCGATAAGGCTCCGGTGGCCAACGGCGCAGTGGCAAACGATGCCGCAGCCGGCGACAAGGCCGCCGCGAACCCTGATGCGAAGTCCGCCGACGTCACTGCCCCGAGCTTCGATGTCGTGAGGGCAGAGGGGAATGGTTCCATCGTTGTTGCGGGTCGGTCGGCGCCGCGCGCAAAGGTCGAAATACTTTCCGGAGCAAGCGTGCTGGGCTCGGCCACTGCCGGCCCGGAGGGAGATTTCGCCATCGTGCTCGACGATCCGTTGAAGCCGGGCGACTATCAGCTTGTCCTGCGGTCAACCAGCCCGGCCAATGTCGTGGCGATGTCCAAGCAAACGGCGGTGGTTTCGATCCCCGAGCACCAGGACGGACAGGTCCTGGCGCTTGTCGAGGCTCCTGGACAGCCGAGCAAGCTGATAACCGTTCCGCAACCCGACAAGGCCGCCGCCAAGGCGCCAGCTCCCGATGTGCCCGCGACCACTGCTACACCGCAGAACCCCGCGACTGCGATGGCGGAGGGACGAGCTACGGCGCCGGGGCCGAAGGCTACGACGCCGCCAGCGGCAGGCGCGGGAAGCGGAAGTGAAGTCGCATCCGCAGACGCGAATGTGGCGGGCAAGGCGCCGGCAACGCCGCAGGCAGGGGCCGAAAAGCCGGCCACTACCGCCCAGATATCCGTCGAAGCGGTGGAGATCGAAGGAAACAAGATATTTGTGGCCGGCATCGCCGATCCGGGCAGCACCGTGCGTGTGTACGCGAACGATACCGTTCTGGGGGAAGCCAAGACGTCGCCCGTGGGCCGCTTCCTCGTGGAATCGATCCATGAACTCGCGGTGGGCGACTACATCATCCGCGCCGACATGCTCGCGGCCGACGGCTTGAAGGTGGCGGCGCGCGCGGCCGTTCCCTTTACGCGAGCGCCCGGCGAAAGCGTCGCCGCGGTGGCTTCCGGCGAGGCGGGTTCCGGCAACACCGCCGACAAGGCGGCGGGCGGCGAAGCTCCCGCGTCGGCCGAAGGCGGAAAGTCGGGGCCCCCACCCACGAACGACATGAAGGCCGCTGCGAGCCCGCAGCCTGCCGGCGGTGCGGAGCCGTCGAAAGGCGCGGGAGGCGAGGCGCCGCAGGTCGTCGCGTCGGGCTCCACGGTTCTGCCGCCCCTCGGCAACGAAATCTCCAAGCAGCCGCCGACCATAGTCGCGCCGAAGCTCGAAAACACGACGGGCGCCGTCATCATCCGGCGGGGCGACACGCTTTGGCAGATATCGCGCAGGGTCTATGGCCACGGCGTCCGCTATTCCACGATCTACCTCGCCAATCAGGACCAGATCGAAAATCCGGACCTCATCTGGCCGGGCCAGATATTCGCCGTTCCGAACGAATCGGGAAAAGGGGAGGCGGCGAACATGAACGCGATCGCGGGGCAGGTGACCCAGATGCCGAAGAAGGCGATCGAGTAGACCTGTCTGGCAAGTGGACAGGCTGACCGCCTTCGGCCTCCTCGCCGTGACGCTCATGCTTGTCACCTATGCACTCGAGGAGCGGGCGCATTGGGCGACGCTACTCTTTGCCTTCTCATGTGCCCTTGGCTCGGCCTATGGCTTCCTGCAGGGAGCATGGCCGTTCGGGCTCGTGGAAGCGGTATGGGCGCTGGTCGCCTTGCGCAAATGGTTTCGAAGGAAGTCGTGAGGGAAGCTCGGTTGTGCGATGCGGAGGCATCGTCTATCGTCGATAAACGATGAACGATTCTCCCCACGACAGGCGCCCGCTCGGCGACGCCGCGCTCGCATTCGCGGCGTTGTCGCATCCGGTGCGAATGAAAATCCTGCAGCATCTCCACCGGACCGACACCTGCTGCTGCAAGGAAGTGGTGGAGCAGTTCGATATGGCGCAATCGACTGTATCGCAACATCTGAAAGTGCTGGTCGATGCCGGACTGGTGCGATTCAGCTCCGAGCGGCAGCGCTCGTGCTATTGCGTGGACCGGGAAGCGCTGAACGGACTGGTGCGGGCGGTCAATGCCCTCTTCGATCAGGAAGCGGCGCCGCCTGAAGACGTGCATGGCGGGCGATAATACATCCGAAGGACGCGTGGTGGCCGACAAGACCGTTTCCGACAGCTCGATGCTGAGGACACTCCTCAATTTGTGGCCCTATATGTGGCCGCAAGACCGGAAGGACCTCAAGATGCGCGTCGTCTGGGCGACGGTGCTTCTCGTGGTGGCGAAGCTCGTCCTCATGCTGGTCCCATATTTCTTCAAATGGTCGACTAACGCGCTGGGCGGCAAACTCGCGGCGCCCGGCTACATTCCCGCGCTCCTGATCGCGCCGGTGATGCTGGTCATTGCCTACAATTTCGTCCGCGTGACGCAACTTGGCTTCAATCAACTGCGCGATGCGCTGTTCGCCAGCGTCGGACAATTCGCCGTGCGCCAGCTTGCCTACCGCACCTTCGTCCACATGCACGAGCTTTCGCTCAGGTTCCACCTCGAGCGGCGGACGGGCGGCCTCTCGCGCATCATCGAGCGCGGCACGAAGGGCATCGAGACGATTGTGCGGTTCACCATCCTCAACACCGTGCCCACCATCCTGGAATTCGCGCTGACGGCGATCATTTTCGCCTTCACCTACGGGCTGATCTATGTGGTCGTCGTTGCGGTTACCGTGGCGGTCTATACATGGTTCACCGTTTGGGCGAGCGACTGGCGCATCGCCATACGGCGCGAGATGAACGATTCCGACACCGACGCGAACACGAAGGCGATCGATTCGCTGCTCAATTTCGAAACAGTCAAATATTTCGGCAACGAGGCGATGGAGGCGCGTCGCTTCGACCGGTCGATGGCCCGCTACGAAGCCGCGGCTACCAAGACCTGGACCTCGCTCGGGTGGCTGAATTTCGGCCAGGGCGTCATCTTCTCGGCCGGCATGGCGGCCTGTATGGCCTTGTCGGCGCGGGCCGTCGCGCAGGGGACGCAGACGATCGGCGATTTCGTCTTCATCAATGCCATGCTGATGCAGCTTTCCGTGCCACTCAACTTCATCGGCTTCATCTACCGCGAGATCAGGCAGGGGCTGACGGACATCGAGCAGATGTTCGACCTCCTCGACGTCAAGCAGGAGGTGACCGATCGCCCGGGCGCGCCCGATCTGGTCGTGGCCAGAGGCGCGATCTCCTTCAAGGACGTGCATTTCGCTTATGACTCGTCCCGGCCGATCCTGAAAGGCGTGAGCTTCGAGGTTCCTCCTGGCAGGACGGTGGCGATCGTCGGCCCCTCCGGCGCGGGGAAATCGACCATTTCGCGTCTGCTTTTCCGCTTCTACGACATCCAGGAAGGCGCCATCGCCATCGACGGCCAGGACGTGAGGGATGTCACGCAGTCGAGCCTGCGCGCGGCGATCGGCATGGTGCCGCAGGACACGGTTCTGTTCAACGACACGATCGCCTACAACATCCGTTACGGCCGGCCGGATGCCGACGAGGAGGAGATACGCAAGGCTGCGGAGCTCGCGCAGATCGCGAGCTTCATCCAGCACCTGCCGGAAGGCTACAAGTCGATGGTTGGCGAGCGGGGATTGAAGCTCTCCGGCGGCGAGAAGCAGCGCGTGGCGATCGCCCGCACCATCCTGAAGGCGCCGCCGATCCTCATCCTGGACGAGGCTACCTCCGCGCTCGATACCCATACGGAGCAGGAAATCCAGTCCGCCCTCGATCTGGTCAGCCGCGGCCGCACGACGCTTGTCATCGCGCATCGTCTCTCCACCGTCGTCGCCGCAGACGAGATCATCGTGCTGCAGGACGGCCGCATCGCCGAACGCGGCACCCATGGGGCTCTGCTGAAGACAAACGGCCTCTACGCCTCGATGTGGTATCGCCAGCGCGAGGCGACGGAGGCGGAAGAGCGTCTGCGGCAGGCGCGCGAGACGGACGAACTCGGCGTCGTGGTGCGCCGCCGCACGGCAGAGGTGTAGGGAAGCGGACCTGCCAGACCGGGCCGGCTGATCAAGCCGTCTTACGGCCCTTCGAAGCTGCATCTTGCGAGATGGTGCGGTCGAGAAGACTCGAACTTCCACGGGTTGCCCCACAGCGACCTCAACGCTGCGCGTCTACCAATTCCGCCACGACCGCACGTCAGGGGATTGACCGGTTCGAACCGGTCCGGCGCATTTAGCAAATCACCTATCGGCGTACAAGGGCGCGCCGCAGCTTATTTGCGTCGAGGGGGCAAGGGCGGAAAACGAAGCGTTTCGCTGGCGCCTTGCTGGAACCTTCCAGTCCCGAGCCGGTTTGTGCCGGATGTGAAAAGGAGACCGTCATGGCCGCGAAACAGAAGGAAAAATGGTCGGCGGAAGTTACCGAACATTCCGATGCGCTCGACCTAGAGGACAATGTTTTTGAATCCGAGGACCCGGCGAAGATCGCCCGTTCGCTCAAGCGGTCGGCGGAAAAGAGCAATCGCCGCAAGGGAACGCCGTACCAGTCCGCGATGTCTATGCTGACCTTCTACATCAATCGCGCCGGCAAGAACCTCCCGGCGAAGCAGAAGAAGGTTCTGGAAGACGCCAAGGACGAGCTTCGCAAGGTTTTCGGGCGCGACGACGAATAGCCGCGTTGGCGGGGCGCCGCGTGCGGCAAAGCCGCTGCCGAATTGCTGTTGTGCTGCGCCGTCCGGCCGCGCTAGAGGTGCCACGATGAACTAGATCTCCCACCCCGGGCAAGGAGGCGCCGTTGAGCGAATTCGACGAACACGCGCGTCCACGGCCCGAAGCGGAAAATAAGCCGGACCTCCCCACGGGCGTCTACGATGAAGAGGGGGTCATCAGCGGCGATTTCGTCTCGCGAATCGAGGACGCCATAGCGGCGGGCGACCGGGACGCTCTCAAGGACAAGGTCGGATCGCTGCACGAATCGGAGGTCGGCGACCTAATCGAGGCGCTACCGGCCGATCAGCGCCGCGGGCTCGTTAGCCTGATGGGTGGCGATTTCGACTTCGCCGCCCTGACCGAGGTCGACGAGGCGATCCGCCTCGACATCGTCGACAACATGCCGAACGCGCAGATCGCGCAGGCGGTCCAAGAACTCGATTCCGACGACGCGGTCTATATCCTCGAGGATCTGGACCAGCAGGATCGCGACGAGATCCTGGCGCAACTTCCCTTTACCGAGCGCATCCGGCTGAGAAGGGCGCTGGACTATCCGGAGGAAACGGCCGGTCGGCGCATGCAGACCGAGTTCGTCGCCGTGCCGCCTTTCTGGACGGTCGGGCAGACGATCGACTACATGCGTGAGGAAAAGGACCTGCCGGACAGCTTTTCGCAGATATTCGTCATCGACCCGTCCTTCCGGCTGCTCGGGGCCGTCGACCTCGACCGCGTCCTGCGCTCGAAGCGCGCGACCAAGGTCGAGGAGGTGATGCACGAGACGCGCCACGCCATCCCCGCGACCATGGACCAGGAGGAGGCTGCGCAAGAATTCGAACAGTACGATCTTCTCTCGGCGGCCGTGGTGGACGAGAACGAACGGCTGGTCGGCGTACTCACCATCGACGACGTCGTCGACGTCATCCAGGAGGAGGCCGAGGAAGATCTGATGCGCATGGGCGGCGTCGGCAACGAGGAGTTGTCGGACACCATCCTGCGAACCTCGCGCTCGCGCGTGCCGTGGCTGGTCGTCAATCTGGGAACTGCCTATCTGGCGGCATCGGTCATCGGCCTGTTCGACGCGACGATCCAGAAAGTCGTGGCCCTGGCGGTGTTGATGCCGATCGTCGCCGGCATGGGCGGCAACGCGGCGACGCAGACCATGACGGTCGCCGTTCGCGCGCTGGCGACGCGCGACCTCGACATCTACAATGCCGGCCGTATCATTCGCCGCGAGCTGGTTGTCGGCCTGATCAATGGCCTGGTGTTCGCGCTGATGATCGGCGTCAGCGCCTGGCTCTGGTTCGGTACCTACGATATCGGCGGGCTGATCGCGGCCGCCATGATCATCAACATGCTGGCGGCGGCGCTGGGCGGCATCCTCATCCCGCTGGTCCTG
>JBQCFA010000383.1:0-10542 GCA_051959695.1 Rhizobiaceae bacterium | reverse complement strand
CGCAAGCCGCGCATCCTCATCCTCGACGAGGCGACGGCGGCGCGGACCGCCGCCGCCGGCGAAAAGAACTTCGCGGTGCGGTAGCGCCGGCGCGCGGGGGGGCTGGGGGTCCGCGACATCTCGCCGCGCAAGCACGAGATCGCCGAACTCGCCGACCAATGCACCGTCTTCCGCAACGGCAGCAACGTCGCCTCCTTCCAGGCCGGCGCCAAGACCGACAACCAGATCGTCGAGATGATGATCGGGCGCGAATACACGAACGTGTTTCCTCCCAAGACGCCGCCCGCGCCATCCGACGAGCCGCCGGCGATCGAGTGCCGGCATCTCTCCTGGACCGACCAGTTGAAGGACATCTCCTTCTCCGTGCGCCGCGGGGAAGTGGTCGGGCTCGGCGGGCTTGACGGCCAGGGGCAACGCGATCTTCTTCTCGGTCTCTTCGGCGTGCTGCGCGGGGTCAGGGGCGAGGTGCTGATCGAGGGGAAGCCAGTCAGGGTCAATGGCCCCGGGCAGGCCAAGCGGGACGAAATCGGCATGGCGCTGATCCCCGAGGATCGCAAGACCGAAGGACTGCTCCTGCCAATGAGCGTCCGCGACAATCTTTCCTTCGCCGCGCTCGACCGGGTATCGCGCGGAGGCATCGTCGACCGCGCGGCGGAGAGGGATCGCATCGACGAGATGATCCATCTGCTCGCGATCAAGACGGCCGGCATCGACATTCCCGCCGGCGCGCTTTCCGGCGGCAACCAGCAGAAGATCGTCATCGCCAAATGGCTGATGAACCAGCCGCGCATCATCCTGCTCAACGATCCGACGCGCGGCATCGACGTCGGCACCAAGCAGGAGATCTACCAGTTGCTGCGCAAGCTCGCGGCGGGAGGCGCGGCGATCCTCTTCTACTCGACCGATTATGACGAGTTGATCGGGTGCTGCGACCGCGTGCTGGTCATGTATGATGGCGGCATCCGCCGTGAGTTGAAAGGCGCGGAGATCACCGAGCACGCGCTGATCGCCAGCGCGCTGAACGTCGAGGAGAAATCCGTGGGCCGGGCACAGGCGGTGGGCGCATGAAGGACTGGAAATACTGGCTGGCCGAACAGCGCGGCACGCTTCTGGCCTTCCTCACCTTCATCGTGATGTTCACCATCTACGTTTCCAACCATCCGGCGGGATTCACCGCCAACGTGACCCAGACGGCGGCGAACAAGGGGGTGCTGCTCGCCTTCGTCGCCATGGCGCAGGCCATGGTGATCATCACCGCCGGCATCGACCTGTCCGTCGGCATGATCTTCACCCTGACCAACTGCCTGGCGTCGTGGATCGTCGTCGGCACGCCGCTCGAGACGGCGCTCGGCATCGTCGGCGTGCTCCTTGCGGGGCTCGCCTGCGGTGCGCTCAACGGGCTGATCGTCATCTATGGCAGGCTGCAGCCGATCGTGACGACCATCGCCACCGGCGCCATCTATTACGGCATCGCCCTCCTGCTGCGCCCCTTTCCCGGCGGCGGCGTCAACGAGGACCTCGCCGACATGCTGACGGGCCGGATCGCCGGCATCATCCCGACAAGCCTGATCGTCCTCCTCGTCGTCATTCTCGTCGTCTGGGTGCCCTTCAGCCGCTCCGTGATGGGGCGCGCGGCCTATGCGACCGGCTCGTCGGAAGCGGCCGCCTACATGTCGGCCATGCCGATCCGCCGCGCCAAGTTCCTCACCTACGCGCTGGCGGGCCTGCTCGCCGGCATCGGCGGGCTGTTCCTCACCTTCTTCACCTATACGGGCGAGGCGGCGCTGGCGAGCGGCAACGCCTACACGCTGTTCTCGATCGCCGCTGTGGTGCTCGGCGGCGTATCGCTCTATGGCGGCACGGGAAGCGCCATCGGCGCCGTCTTCGGCGCGCTGACCTTCCGCGCCATCGGCGACCTGCTTTTCGTCTTCGACCTCGACCCGCTGTGGCAGCCGCTTTTCCAGGGCGTCGTCCTCATGATCGCCGTCAGCCTCGGCGCCTTCGCGCTTCTGAGGGTACGCAACAAGCTGGACTGGTTCACATGAGCGACGTTACCTCCCCGGCCGGCCGGCGCGGCATCCTGAAGCGCATCGATCCCGCCGTCGCCACGGCCTTCGGCTGCATCGTGCTCCTGCTGCTCGTGGGCAGCCTCTATTCCTCCAATTTCCTGCACCTGGAATATCTGCTGCTGCAGTTGAAGGTGGCTTCCTTCCTCGGCGTGATCGCGACCGGCGCGATGCTGGTGATCCTGCTCGGCCAGATCGACCTGTCGGCGCCCTGGGCGATCACCACCGGCGCGATGATGTCCTGCGCGGCGGCGGCCTACGGGCCCGCGGGCGTGGCGCTCGCCATTCCCTTCGGCATCCTGTGCGGGGTGGCGCTCGGCATCGTGAACGGCATAGGCGTCGCCTATCTGCGCATTCCCGCGATGATCATCACGCTCGCCACCAACGCCGTCGCCCAGGGGCTGATGGTCGTCTATACGGGCGGCTTCTCGCCGCAGGACGAGGCGACGGAGGCGATGCGGTACATCGCCACCGGCTTTCTCATCCCCGGCGTGCCCAATGCGGTGCTGGTCTGGATCGTCGTCGGCGCCGGCGCCGTGTTCCTCCTGACGCGGACGACCTTTGGTCGCGCCGTCTACGGCATCGGCAACAGCGAACGGGCGGCGTATCTCTCCGGCATTCATACAAGGCGTGTCCTGGTCATCGCCTTCGCGGCGTCCGGCGGCCTGGCCGCCGTCGGCGGCGTGCTCCTGGCCGGCTATTCCTCGAAGGCGGCACAGTCGATGGGCGACGCCTACCAGCTGCCGGCGATCGCCGCCGTCGTGCTCGGCGGCACGTCCATTCTCGGCGGGCGCGGTTCCTATCTCGGCACGGTGGCCGGCGCGATCCTCATCACCCTCTTGCAGTCCATCCTGTCGGTGATGCAAATTCCCGAGGCGGGTCGCCAGGTCATCTACGGCATCGTCATCGTCGTCATGCTGCTCCTCTACGGGCGCGCGCCTGCGAGCCGCTGATCCAGAATTCGCTCATGCGGGAGGAAAAATTGCCGGAAAGTACCTTCGAAATCCTCGACAAGCGTTTCAACAGGCTTTTCATCCCCACCGCGCATCTGGACAAGCTCTTCACGGGTTGCCGCTGGGCCGAGGGCCCGGCCTGGTTTCCCGCCGGCCGCTACCTGATCTGGTCGGACAACCCGAACAACCGCATGCTGCGCTACGACGAGACCGACGGCTCGGTCAGCGTGTTCCGGCATCCGTCCAACTATTCGAACGGCAACACGGTCGACCGCCAGGGCCGCCTGGTCTCCTGCGAGCACGGCGCGCGCCGGGTGACGCGCACCGAGTTCGACGGCAGCGTCACCACCATCGCCGACCGCTATAACGGCAAGCGGCTGAACAGCCCCAACGACGTGGTGGTGAAATCCGACGGCAGCATCTGGTTCACGGACCCGACCTACGGCATCGATTCGGACTATGAAGGCCACAAATCCGAGTCGGAACAGGACGGCAGCCACGTCTACCGCGTCGACCCGAAGAGCGGCGAAGTCGCCAAGGTCGCCGGCGATTTCGTCAAGCCGAACGGGCTCGCCTTCTCGCCCGACGAGAGCCTGCTCTACATCGTCGACACCGGCCGCACGCATGTCGAGAACGGTCCCGCCCATATCCGCCGTTTCAAGGTCGGGGAAAACGGCAAGCTTTCGGGCGGCGAGGTCTTCGCTGACTGTACGGCCGGTCTGTTCGACGGCTTCCGCGTAGATACGGAGGGCCGGATCTGGACCAGTGCCGGCGACGGGGTCCATTGCTACCACCCGGACGGCACGCTGATCGGCAAGATTCACGTCCCGGAAGTGGTCGCCAATGTCTGCTTCGGCGGTGACAAGCGCAACTATCTCTATATCTGCGGTACGAGTTCGCTCTACGGCGTGCGCCTGCCGGTCAACGGCGCCAAGACCTTCTGAGCCGCCTCGCGAAAGGACGGATGGTGACGAAGGGCGGAAGCGGGACAGGCAAGGGCGAGGACCGCAAGGCGCGGCTGGCGGAGGAACTGCGGGCGAATCTCCAGCGGCGCAAGGCGCAGGCGCGCTCCCGGCGCGGCGGCGACGCCGATTCGAGGCCGGAGGGCATCGCGGCCGCGAAGCAAAACGCGCCGGTGCACAAAAAGGACGGAATCGGCTAGGATAAGGCATCGGGGCCCTGCCCCGGGGGATTCGCTTCGTCTTCCTTGAACAGCCGTCGGCGATCGTATAGACGCTCGCCTTCCCGCAACGCCCGTTACCGGGCCATCACGGAATCTCTCATGGATCGCATCAGGATCACCGGCGGCAGGGAACTCAACGGAACGATCCCCATCTCCGGCGCCAAGAACGCCGCGTTGCCGCTGATGATCGCCTCGCTGCTCACCGACGACACGCTGACGCTGGAGAACGTACCGCATCTCGCCGACGTGGAGCAGTTGATCCGCATCCTCGGCAATCACGGCGTCGATTATTCGGTGAACGGCAAGCGCGAGCACCAGAACGGCGTCTACTCGCGCACCATCCACTTCACCGCGCGGCAGATCGTCGACACGACCGCGCCCTATGACCTCGTCTCCAAGATGCGCGCCAGCTTCTGGGTGATCGGGCCGCTTCTGGCGCGCATGGGCGAGGCGCGGGTGTCGCTGCCCGGCGGCTGCGCCATCGGCACGCGGCCGATCGACCTCTTCATCGACGGCCTGACGGCGCTCGGCGCCGAGATGGAGATCGAGAGCGGCTATATCGTCGCGCGTGCGCCGAAGGGCCTCGTCGGCGCCCGCTATACCTTTCCCAAGGTGTCGGTCGGCGCCACCCATGTCATGCTGATGGCCGCGTCGCTCGCCAGGGGCGAGACGGTGATCGAGAACGCCGCCTGCGAGCCGGAGATCGTCAATCTCGCGGAATGCCTCAACAAGATGGGCGCCCGCATCGAGGGCGCCGGCACGCCGACGATCACGATCGAGGGTGTTTCGACGTTGTCTGGCGCGCGCCACAGGATCATTCCCGACCGCATCGAAACCGGCACCTACGCCATGGCGGTGGCCATGACCGGCGGCGACGTGGTGCTGGAAGGGGCGCAACCGGAGCTCCTGCAGACGGCGCTCGACACGCTGGAGCAGGCCGGCGCCGAGATCGTGCCGCTCAATTCCGGCATCCGCGTCAGGCGCAACGGCGCCGGCATCCAGCCGGTCGATGTCTCGACGGCGCCCTTCCCCGGCTTCCCGACCGACCTGCAGGCGCAGTTCATGGCGCTGATGACCATGGCCAGGGGCAAGTCGCGCATCACCGAGACCATCTTCGAAAACCGCTTCATGCACGTGCAGGAACTGGCGCGCCTGGGCGCGCATATCGGCCTTTCCGGCCAGACCGCGATCGTGGAGGGCGTATCGAGGCTGAAGGGCGCCCCGGTCATGGCGACCGATCTGCGCGCCTCCGTCTCGCTCGTCATCGCCGGGCTCGCGGCGGAGGGCGAGACGACGGTCAACCGCGTCTATCACCTGGACCGAGGCTTCGAGCGGCTGGAGGAGAAACTCTCCGGCTGCGGCGCCACGATCGAGCGCATTTCGGGCTGACCGCCGGCCCCTTCCGCCATTCGCAAGGCGGTTGCGCGGCCTCTTCGTTCCGCATAACACAGGCTTGGGACCGGCGTGGCTCGCCACGCGGTAGTTCAACGCACCGATCCGGCGGATATTCATGGACCAGCTGAAGCTTGCCGCCCTCGACGAAGAAGACCTCAAGGTCATCTCCGCGCACGTGCAGGATGCGCTGATGCGGATCGGCGACATCGACTACAGCCCGGCGCGGAAATGGTTGCTGGTGCCGATGAACCGTTTCGTACGGGACGGCAAGCGCCGCTTCTTCCGTCGCCAGTACGAAAGACGGCGCAGCGTCCTGCATTTCGAGCACGTGCTTTCGGTCCGGAGCACGGGCATCGACCGCGAGCATATCGAGGACGTGCTGTCGCTGCTCGCCATCCGCTTCATTCCGGGCGATGCACCGGCCGGCACAATCGAGCTCGTCTTCGCCGGCGATGCAGCCATCCGCCTCGAGGTCGAGTTCATCGAGGCCCGGCTCGCCGATCTGGGAGCGGCCTGGGCGACGTCGTCCCGACCCCTCCATGGCGTCTGAGCGGAACAACGACATGGCCCGCATGCTTCGCCACGGCAATCCGGATTTCGAGGCCGAGTTCGCGGCCCTTCTCGCCGCCAAGCGCGAAGTCTCGCAGGATGTCGACGCCGCGGTGCGCGAGATCATCCGCCGCGTGCGCGACGAGGGCGATGCGGCGCTGTTCGACTACTCGCTGAAATTCGACCGGCTCGATCTTTCCCGGGCTCCGCTCCGTGTCGGCGATGACGAGATCGAGGCGGCGGTGGCTTCCGCCGATACGGCGACAACCGAAGCGCTGGAGCTGGCGCACCGGCGCATCCGCGCCCATCACGAGCGGCAGAAGCCGAAGGACGACCGCTACACCGACCCGATCGGCGTCGAACTCGGCTCACGCTGGACCGCTATCCAGTCGGTCGGGCTCTACGTTCCCGGCGGCACGGCGAGCTATCCGAGCTCCGTCCTGATGAACGCCGTGCCGGCCACGGTGGCAGGCGTGGAGCGCATCGCCATGGCCGTGCCGGCGCCGGGCGGCGCGCTCAACCCGCTGGTGCTCGTCGCCGCCCGCATCGCCGGCGTGACGGAAATCTACCGGATGGGCGGCGCGCAGGCGATCGCCGCGCTGGCTTACGGGACGCCTTCGGTCGCGCCGGTCGCCAAGATCGTCGGCCCGGGCAACGCCTATGTCGCCGCGGCCAAGCGCCAGGTCTTCGGCGCGGTCGGCATCGACATGATCGCCGGGCCGTCGGAAGTGCTGGTCGTCGCCGACGCCGAGAACGATCCCGACTGGATCGCCGCCGACCTCCTGGCGCAAGCCGAGCACGACGCGGCCGCGCAATCGATCCTCATCTGCAACGATCCAGGCTTCGGCGAGACCGTCGCCCGATGCGTCGAACGTCAGCTCGAGCGTCTGCCGCGCAAGGAGACGGCGGCGGCAAGCTGGCGCGATTTCGGAGCGATCATCGTCATGGACGATTTGGACGACGCGGCGCCGCTGGTCGATCGCATCGCCGCCGAGCATCTCGAATTGGCGATCGCCGATCCGGAGCCGTTCCTGGCCAGAATCCGCAACGCCGGCGCCGTCTTCATCGGACGCCACACGCCGGAGGTGATCGGCGATTATGTCGGCGGCTCCAACCACGTACTGCCGACGGCGCGCTCGGCGCGGTTCTCCTCCGGCCTTTCCGTCCTCGATTTCGTCAAGCGCACCTCGATCCTGAAGCTCGGTGCCGAGCAATTGCGCCAGCTCGGACCCGCCGCCGTCACGCTTGCCGAGGCGGAAGGGCTCGGCGCGCATGCGCGCTCGGTCGCGATCCGGCTGAACGGATAGGATCGTTGAGCTCATGTCCGAAAGACCGTCCGCAACCGATCGATTGACAGATGTCGAGCTCGACGCGTCGATCGGACGGTCGACGCCGGACGTGGAGCACGAGCGCGCGGTCGCGATCTTCGACCTGGTCGAGGAGAACAGTTTCCGGCCGGTCGCCGATGAAGGCCAGGGACCGTACAAGCTCAAGCTCTCGCTCGCCGATTCGAAGCTGGTCTTCGCCGTCTCGCGCGAGGATGGCGAGCCGGTCGTCACCCATATCCTTTCGCTGACGCCCTTCCGGCGCATCGTGAAGGACTATTTCCTGATCTGCGAAAGCTATTACGCGGCGATCCGCAGTTCGACGCCGAGCCATATCGAGGCCATCGACATGGGCCGCCGTGGCATGCACAACGAAGGCTCGCAGACGCTGCGCGACCGACTGGCGGGCAAGATCGAGGTCGATTTCGATACCGCACGGCGGCTGTTCACGCTGGTCTGCGTGCTGCATTGGCGCGGCTGACCTTGGTGTCCGCCGCACCCCTTCCTGCCGAAGCGGAACATGCCGCGCCGGCCCTGCCGCGTTCGATCCTGTTCCTGTGCGGGCAGAACGCCATCCGCTCGCCGATGGCCGAGTTGCTGGCAAGACGCACGCTGCCTACCTCCACCTTCGTCGCTTCGGCGGGCGTGAGGGCGGGCGAGCGCGACCCCTTCGTCGACGCAGTGCTTGCCGAGATGGACCTGTCGCTCGGCAACAGACATCCCCGCTCGCTCGACGAGCTGGAGGACGACTATTTCGACCTGATCGTCACGCTGGCGCCGGAAGCACATCACCGGGCGCTGGAGATGACCCGCTCCATGGCGGTGGAGGTCGAATACTGGCCGACGGCCGATCCAACGACGGTCGCCGGGACGCGCGAGCAGATCCTCGGCGCCTACCGCGACGTGCGCGACCGGCTGGCGAAGCGGATCGCCGAGCGCTTTGCCGCCGCCGCGGCCCGGCAGCCGGAATAAGCTTGTTCACAAAGGCGTTGCGATCATATAGGTTCCGCGCCAAATCCGACCTGCCGCCGGATTTGCAATCCAACCAAAGGTTTCGAATGCCGAAGGAAGAAGTCCTCGAATTTCCGGGCGTGGTCACCGAACTCCTGCCCAACGCGATGTTTCGCGTGAAGCTTGAAAACGAACACGAAATCATTGCCCACACGGCCGGCCGCATGCGCAAGAACCGCATCCGCGTCCTGACCGGCGACAAGGTCCTGGTCGAGATGACGCCCTATGACCTGACCAAGGGCCGGATCACCTACCGCTTCAAGTAGTCGTCGCGGACCGCGGGCTCCACCGAGAGAAGTGTCATGAGCGGATCCCAGAAGCTGGTGCTCGCCTCCGGATCGCCTCGGCGCATCGAATTGCTGCAGCAGGCCGGCATCGAACCCGATCGCGTCCTGCCGACAGGCGTGGACGAGACGCCGGCACGAAGCGAGCATCCGCGCTCGCTCGCCAAGCGACTGTCGCGGGCCAAGGCGGAACGCGCCGCCGCGGGGCTGGCCAGGGAGACGGGCCTTTCGGGCTGCTTCGTGCTGGCGGCCGACACTGTCGTGGCCGTCGGGCGGCGGGTGCTGCCCAAGGCCGAGCTTGCCGAGGACGCGTCGAACTGCCTGAAGCTCCTTTCCGGACGCTCGCACCGCGTCTTCACGGGCGTCTGCCTCGTGGCGCCTTCCGGCAAGGTGCGGCAAAAGCTGGTCGAGACGCGGGTCCGCTTCAAGCGCCTGTCACGCGAGGAGATCGACCTCTATGTCGCTTCGGGGGAATGGCGCGGCAAGGCCGGAGCCTACGCCATCCAGGGGCTCGCCGGCAGCCTCGTGGTCAAGATCGTCGGCTCCTACACCAACGTGGTGGGCCTGCCGCTCTACGAGACGGTCTCGCTTCTCGCGGCGGAAGGCTACAAGGTGCATTTCAACTGGACGGCAGCGGGCAACTAGGGCCACCGGCCGCTCGCAGAGACGACAGGCACGGTCCGCCTGCGGTCCGTTCCCCGAAAAACTTGATCGCGTCGGCGTCGAACCCAGATAAGGAGCGGAAGCGGTCGCCGTGCCGCTACGTGCCCGAAAACAGCCTTTAGAGCCTTCAGGAATTGCAGATGACGCAGATCGATACCGGCAAGATCACGCCTTTGAGGTCGAAGCGCCCCTGCCCCGAATGCGGCAAGCCTTCCGCGCGCGAGCACTATCCGTTCTGCTCGAAGCGCTGCAAGGATGTCGATCTCAATCGCTGGCTGTCGGGACGCTACGTGATCCCCGGGCGGGAGGAAGACGACGAAGCGGCCGTCGCACCGTCATCCCCTTCGCAGGAAAACTGAAATCGCCCCGTTCAGGCGATCTGCTCGACGTGCTGCACTTCCGGAATGAAATGGCTGAGCAGGTTCTGGATGCCGTGCTTCAGCGTCGCGGTCGATGAGGGGCAGCCCGAGCAGGCGCCCTTCATGTTGAGGAAGACGGTGCCTTTCTCGTAGCCGCGGAAGGTGATGTCGCCACCATCCTGGGCGACCGCGGGACGGACGCGTGTGTCGAGCAGTTCCTTGATCGTGACCACGATCTCCTCGTCCTGCTTGTCGTAGAATTCCTCGCCCGATTCGGCGTCGGCCTGGGCGGCGTGTCCGTCAGCCGAGGCGAGCACCGGGTCGCCGCTCATGAAATGCTCCATGATGGCGCCGAGCACGGCGGGCTTCAGGTGCTGCCATTCCGCGCCTTCGACGGTCACGGCGATGAAGTCGTAGCCGAAGAAGACGCCGCGCACGTTGGGCACCGCGAACAGCCGCGCGGCAAGCGGCGACGCTTCGTCGGCCGCGTCGGCATCGCGGAATTCCGCCGTTCCTTCAGGCATGACGACCTTGCCCGGGAGGAATTTCAGCGTCGCCGGGTTCGGCGTGGATTCGGTCTGGATAAACATCGTATGCGATCCGATCTGGGCTTGTCCGCCCTTAAAATAGGCCGTCACCGCCCGCTTCACAAGCCGAGCCGGCCGGCGCGCCTAGTGGAGCGAATTTGACATTTGATTCCGGCATTTGCCCGGGAGCGCTGCACAAAGGGGGACGCAAATGTCGGAATCGGACC
>JBQCFA010000382.1:0-12933 GCA_051959695.1 Rhizobiaceae bacterium | reverse complement strand
CGTAGCTCGCGAAAAGCACGGTAAAGACCACGATCGTCAGCAGGAAGTTGAACAACGGTCCCGCGAACACGGTCGCCGCCCGCTTCCATAGCGCCTGGGTGTGGAAGGCAACCTTGCGCTCCTCGCCGGTCAGCGCCTCGGCCTCCTCGCTGTCGGGCATGCTCACGGCATTCATGTCGCCGACGAATTTGACGTAGCCGCCGAGCGGAACGAGGCAGAGCTTCCAGCGCGTCCCGCGCCTGTCGTTGAAACCGAGGAGTTCCGGGCCGAAGCCGATCGAAAACGCCTTCACGCCGATGCCGCACCAGCGGCCGACGAGGTAATGCCCCATCTCGTGGACGAAAACGACCACCGTCAGCACGAAAAGGAACGGCACGATCGTGCCGATCAGGATTCCGTCCGTGCTGAACAGGGAAGAAAGCATTCGTTCAGGTCTTCCTTTCGGCGTCCGTCGCCTTGCGCGAGTTTCGCTCGCTTCCAGGCGATTCGATGGCCGGGATATTGCCCTTTAGGGGCCGAACAGGCCATGCGACGCCTGGTCCAGGCCGGCCAGTGCGGCGCCGATCAGGTAAAGGGTAAAACCGGCCGCCACAAGCCCGTCGACGCGGTCCATCAACCCGCCGTGCCCCGGGATGATATGACTGGAATCCTTGACGCCGAAATGCCGCTTCACTGCCGACTCGAAAAGATCGCCCGCCTGCGCGACGACCGTCAGCGCCAGAGCCACCAGGGCAAGGAAGCCGGGCGCTCCGTCTCGCTGCCACAAGGCTGTAGCCACGCCGGCCGCGACGCCCGCGACGGCACCGCCGATGGCTCCGCTCCAAGTCTTGCCGGGCGAGATGGATGGCGCCAGCTTCGGGCCGCCAAGCGCCTTCCCGGTAAAGTAGGCGGCGATGTCGGTCGCCCAGACTACGGCGAAGAGAAACAGGATGGCCTTCAGCCCCGCCGCGTCGTCTCCGCGTAACAGCGCAAGCGCAATGGCGGCCAGGCCCGCATAGGCAAGTGCGGCGGCGGCCGAAAGGTCGCGCCCGAACGCCCATCCCGTCGCAAGTGTCACGGCGATCCCGGCGACCAGGATGCCGAGCAGGACGCTTCCCGCCGCGGCGCTGGCGAGCAGCACGGCCAGGATCGCAAGCGCGACGCCGCCGAGAGCCCACCGCGCGGCCCGGAGGCCCGCCATCGACACCCATTCATAGTAGACCAGCGCGGCGCCCAGGATCACGAGCAGCCTGAACGGCGTCCCGCCCAGCCACGTCAGCCAGAGGACCGCCGCCGCCAGCACCGCGGCGGAGACCGCGCGCACCTTGAAGTTGCTCATTCGGCCTCTCCCGGTGGACGGTCGCTCCTCCGGACCGGCAGTCACAACGCCACGTCGTGCGGCGTCAGTCCGCCGAAACGCCGGTCGCGGGCCGAGTAGATGTCGATCGCCTCGACAAGCTTGCGCCGGTCGAACTCTGGCCAGTAGCAGGGCATGAAGATGAGCTCGCTATAGGCCGTCTGCCAGAGCAGGAAATTGGACAAACGCTGCTCGCCGCTGGTGCGGATGACCAGGTCGGGATCGGGCATCGCCGCCGTATCAAGAAATGCTTCGAAGCTTACGGGCGTGATCTCCTCGGGCGTGATGCGCCCCTCCTTCACCGCCTGGGCGATCATCCGCGCTGCCCGGGCTATCTCGTCCCGGGCGCCGTAGTTGAAGGCGATCACCAGGTTCATGTTTGTATTGTCTTTGGTAAGGGCTTCAGCCTCTTCCAGCAGGAGCTTGATGTCCGGCGCGAGATTGTTGCGGTCGCCGATCACCAGCACCCTGACGCCGTTCTGGTGCAGTTCAGCCAGGTCGCGCCGGATGAAAAGCTTGAGCAGCCCCATCAGGTCGCTCACCTCGGATTTGGGACGCGACCAGTTTTCCGACGAAAAGGCATAGACCGTCAGCCAGGGGATGCGCATGTCGCCGACCGCGCGCACCGTCTCGCGCAGTGCCTCGACGCCGGCGCGGTGGCCGGCGGCGCGCGGCAGGCCCCTGGCCTTGGCCCAGCGCCCGTTGCCGTCCATGATGATCGCTATATGCGCCGGCTTCACCATCCGCTCGCCTTCGTTCCCGCAGTCCGATTTCCGTCAGACCTGCAGGATCTCCGCTTCCTTCTCGACGAGAAGGCTGTCGATGGAAGCGATCGTCTCGTCCGTCATCTTCTGCACGCGATCGGAGTGGACGTGGCTCTCGTCCTTGCCGATGTCGCCGTCCTTCTCCGCCTTCTTGACATGCTCCATGCCGTCGCGGCGCACATGCCGGACGGCCACCCTGGCCTGTTCGGCATATTGATGGGCGATCTTGACCAGCTGCGTGCGGCGATCCTCAGTCAACTCGGGCAGCGGTATCCGCAGCGTAGAACCGTCCACGATCGGATTGAAGCCCAGATTCGATTCGCGCACCGCCCGGTCGACCGCGCCGACGAGCTGCCTGTCCCACACCGAGACTGAGATCATGCGCGGCTCCGGAACGCTTACCGTCGCCACTTGGTTGAGCGGCATCGAGGCGCCGTACGCGTCGACATGGATAGGATCGAGAAGGTTGGCCGACGCCCGCCCGGTGCGCAGCGAGGCCAGGTCGGTCTTGTAGGCATGGATGGCGCCGTCCATGCGCCTCTGCATGTCCTTGAAATCGATGGAGCTACTCATAAGACGCCTCCCGTATCTGTCGTCGGATTTCCAATTTCACTGCCGTTCCGAGGCTACGCATCCGACACGACGGTACAACGGCCGGCGCCCCTCAGTATCGCGCCGAAGCCACCCTTCTCGTGGATGGAATAGACGATTATCGGGATGTTGTTCTCCCGCGCAAGGGCGATCGCGGTCGTGTCCATCACAAGCAGCCCATCGCGCAGAACCTGTTCGTGGGTGATGTGCTCGTAGCGTTCCGCCTTCGGGTTCTTCTTCGGATCGTCCGAATAGACGCCGTCGACCTGGGTCCCCTTGAAGAGCGCGTCCGCCCCGATCTCCGCGGCGCGGAGCGCGGCGGCCGAATCGGTCGTGAAGAACGGATTGCCGGTGCCGCCGGCGAAGATGACCACCTTGCCGGCGTCGATGTAGGCGGTGGCCTGGCGCTGGGAGAAGCTTTCGCACAGTTCCGGCATCGCGATCGCGGAAAGCACGACGGCGTCGACGCCGATCTTGTGGAGCGACGTCCGCAGCGCAAGCGAGTTGATGACGGTACCGAGCATGCCCATGTGATCGCCGGTGACCCGGTCGCCGCCTTTCGAAGCGACGGCAACTCCACGGAATATGTTCCCACCGCCGATGACGACGGCCACCTCGACCCCCATCCCGCGCGCTTCGGCGATGTCGGCGGCAATCTGGTCGACCACGGAGACGTCGATGCCGAAGCCCTGCCGGCCCATCAGCGCCTCGCCCGATGCCTTCAGAAGAACGCGGCGGTAGCGGGGATTTTCCGGCATGTTTTCCTCGGATGGTGGAAGGCGAAACCCGGATACACGAAGGGCACCGCGATGTCACGCGATGCCCTTCCTGCAGGTGTCGCGAATTCCTGCCCCGGCCGGGCAGCACTCCTTGAGGCAGGCCTACTTCTTGCCGGCCGCCGCCGCGACCTCGGCGGCGAAATCGGCCGTCTCGCGCTCGATGCCTTCGCCAAGGGCGAAGCGGACGTAGCCAGTGATGGAAGCCGGTGCGCCGATATCCTTCTCCGCCAACTTCAACGCCTCGGCGACGGTGACGTCGGGGTTAATGACGAAGGCCTGCTTCAGGAGCACCACCTCCTCGTAGAACTTGCGCATGCGGCCATCAACCATCTTCTCGGCGATGGCGTCCGGCTTGCCCGATGCCTTTGCCTGGTCGAGGAAGATCGCCCGTTCGCGCGCCGCGGCGGCCGGATCGATCTCGGCCTCGGTCAGCGCCATCGGCGCCGTGGCGGCGACATGCATCGCGACCTGGCGTCCGAAGGCGCGTGCCTTCGCGGCGTCGCCCGCGGTCTCGATGGCGACCAGTACGCCGATCTTGCCGAGATTATCGGCGACGGCGTTATGGATATAGGTGGCGACCGCGCCCGACGTGACCGACAGCTTAGCCGAGCGGCGGAAACTCATGTTCTCGCCGATCGTGCCGACCGCGTCCTTGATGGTCTCGGTCACGCTCTTACCGGAGCCCGGATAGGCGGCGTTCGCCACCGCGTCGCTCGAGCCGTCGGTTTTCAGCGCGGCCTCGGCGACGTTGCGCACGATCTCCTGGAAGGCGCCGTTGCGCGCCACGAAATCGGTCTCCGAATTGACCTCGACCACCACTGCTGAGAGATCGTCGGACGCCACTCCGACAAGCCCCTCTGCCGCGGTCCTGCCAGCCTTCTTGTCGGCCTTGGCGATGCCTTTCTTGCGCAGCCAGTCGACAGCGTCGTCCATGTTGCCGCTGGTCTCGGCCAGGGCCGCCTTGCAATCCATCATGCCCGCGCCGGTCATGTCGCGGAGTTCTTTCACCTGTGCTGCGGAAATGCTCATCTTTGCCTCGTCATCAAATAACGCAAAAGCGCCGGCCTGTGCGGCGGGCGCCGATGCGACTGGAAATTGTCGGAGCGCGGTGACGCGCTCCCGGTGCTCTCCTGATACGACGCCCGATCAGGCGTTCGCGGAGCCCTCTGCCGCCGCGGCGCTCTCTTCGGCAGCCGCTGCTTCCGGCTCGGCCGGAGCGTCCAGGGCAGGCTCGACGGGAGCCTCCGCGGATGCGCCGATGTCGACGCCCATCGAACCTTGCTGGCGGGCAATGCCGTCGAGCGCGGCTTTCGACACCAAATCGCAATAGAGCGAGATGGCACGCGAAGCGTCGTCGTTGCCCGGCACCGGATGATCGATGCGGTCCGGATCGCAGTTCGAATCCACGATCGCCACCACCGGAATGCCCAGGCGCTTGGCTTCCTGGATCGCGATCGCCTCCTTGTTGGTGTCGATCACGAAGATCAGGTCCGGCGTCGAGCCCATGTCCTTGATGCCGCCAAGCGCGCGGTTCAGCTTCTCGCGTTCGCGTTCGAGGTTGAGGCGCTCCTTCTTGGTGAAGCCCTGGGCCTCTCCGGCGAGCAGTTCGTCGAGCTTGCGCAGGCGCTGGATCGAGTTCGAGATCGTCTTCCAGTTGGTGAGCATGCCGCCCAGCCAGCGCGAATTCACGTAGTACTGGGCGCAACGCTCGGCCGCCTCGGCGACCAGTTCGGACGCCTGCCGCTTGGTGCCGACGAAGAGCACGCGGCCGCCGCCGGCCACGGTGTCCGACACGACCTTCAGCGCCTGGTGCAGAAGCGGCACGGTCTGCGACAGATCGATGATGTGGACATTGTTGCGAGCGCCGAAGATATAAGGCGCCATCTTCGGGTTCCAGCGATGCGTCTGGTGGCCGAAGTGAACGCCAGCTTCCAAGAGCTGGCGCATGCTGAAATCAGGCAGAGCCATTCAATCGTCCTTTCCGGTTCAAGCCTCCACGGATCTCGACAGCCGGACGGACCGGACCATCACCGGCGGTCTCCGCCGGATTTCTCCCGGACGAAAACCATGATCCGTGTGTGGAATGAGCGCGCATATAGAGGGTCGGCCCGCGAAACGCAAGCGCGGGGTTCCGGGAACCGGCGTCCGACCCGAAAGCCTGTTCTATTGACCGCACTTGTCCTTCTGGGGACCGAAGACCGCCAGGTTGACCAGCCGGCCCTTCACGGCGAAGTCTCCGTAATCCATCAGGAGATCGCGCGTGATGCCATTGTCGTGCAGCTTGAGCGAAATGCTGTAGATCGGCAGCATCTCACCCGCCTTGTCGTCCTTCGTATCGAAATAGGCGATGGTCACTGGCCAGTAGCGGTCGTTTTTGATGCTGCCGAGCGCGGCATATTCGGGATCGTCGGCCTTGGAATCCTGGGCCTTGCCGACGACCACGGTCGTCGTCATCACGCGGTCCGCCTTGTCGGAGGCGTCGAAGAGATGGGTCTGGTAAAAGCTCTCGCCATGCTCGGCCTTGCCAAGCAGTTCGATGAGATGCTGGGTCGGAAACCATGCATTGCCAAGCTTGAGGTCCGCCTTCTTCGGCTTTGCCAGTTCAACCGTCACGCCTTCGGACCCGTGCGTGGCGGTTCCTTTCACTTCCGAATCGAGTTGCCGGTCCACGAAGGATTTGGTGACGAAGCTGAAGGTCTTGCCGGCGCTGTCCTCGAACGTGCTCGTTTGCTGGTCGTTGAGCTGCGTATTCTCGCCCGTCGTGATGCGCATGACGTTGCGGAAATTCGTGGTGTAGCCGTCGCACGGGGTTCCCTCGAACTCGTAGACCATGCGTCCGGAGATGTTCGTGATCCCCGACTTGTCGTTGGCCCGCTCCAGTGCGAGGTCATAGACGGCCCGATGCGGCGCCAGGAAACGCGCGAAGGCGGGTTGCGCGGCCAAAGCACCCAGCAAGGCAAGGGCAAGGACAACTCGGCGTTTAGCGCCCATCTATGAACTCCGTCAGGACCGGCCGTGGCCGTGTGGCCCGCCAAGCTTGAAAAAAGTCGTGGCGGAAGAGAGGCGGAAAAGATAGGCCTCGCGGAGCACTTCCGTGATTTTCCAGAGGAATCCAGAAATGGCCGATACTATCCAGATGCGACTGGACGCTCACCGCATCGTCCTGCCGAAACCGGCGGCGCCTGCAGCGAACTATGTGCCGTTCGGGCGCGCCGGCAACCTGCTGTTCATCTCTGGCCAGTTGCCGATCAAGGACGGCAAGCTCGTCTCGACTGGCCTGCTCGGTCGGGATCTCGACGTGGCGGCGGGCCAGGAAGCGGCAAGGCTTTGCGCCATCAATATCCTCGCCCAGGCCCAGGCGGCGCTGGGCGATCTCGAACAGTTGAAGAGCGTTGTCAGGATTTCCGTCCTCGTGGCCTCGGCGCCCGATTTCACCGAGCAGCACCTTGTCGGAAACGGCGCTTCGGACCTCCTCGTCGCCGTCCTCGGCGAGCGTGGAAAGCATGCGCGGGTCGCCGTCGGCATGGCCTCGCTTCCGCTCAACGCGTCGGTCGAGATCGAAGCCATCATAGAGGCGAAGTAGTCTGATGATTGCCCTTCCCTGGCTTACCGAACGGCCCATCGCGCATCGCGGTCTGCACGATCTCAACAGGACCTGTTGGGAAAATACGCTCTCCGCATTCAGTGAAGCCGTCAGGCGCGATTATGCGATAGAATGCGACGTTCATCTCTCCAAGGACGGCATCCCCGTCGTCTTCCATGACGACACGCTGCAGCGGCTGGTGGGCCGGGAAGGCTATGTCTACGAGCATTCGGCCGGGGAACTCGCCGCGATGAAGGTCGGCCAGGGCGGCGATCATATCCCGACGCTTGCCGACATGCTCACCGCGGTCGCCGGCAAGGTGCCGCTGGTCATCGAACTGAAGGGCACAGAGGGCAAGGACGACAATCTCGTGGCCAAAGTCGCGGCCCTGTTGGCGAATTACAAGGGTAAGGCCGCCATCATGTCTTTCGACCACTGGCTCATCCGCCAGTTCCCCAAGGACGCGCCGGGCATCCCGGCCGGTCTCACGGCGCTCGGTCAGACCGACAAGGATATCGAGGGACATTTTGCCATGCTGGCCTATGACCTCTCCTTCGTTTCCTATTGCCTAGCCGACCTGCCGAACCGGTTCGTCAGCCTCGTCCGCGAAAAGCTCTCGATGCCGGTCATAACGTGGACGGCGCGCGACCAGACGGCCGCCGATCTCACCTTCAAATATGCGGACCAGATGACGTTCGAGGGTTTCGTGCCCAAGGTGGGGAAGGTCTGAGCGCCGAACGGCACCTTGCAAGGGCGACCGTACGGCGTATCTAAAGCGCATGAGCAGCGACACCACCGGGACGGGAGAAACAGAGGGGGAATTCACCCTCCGCGTCGCCACCGAACTTTCCTCCTTCACCGAGCGGGAATGGAGTGGTCTCTCCGGAACGTCGCGCTCCGATACGGAAAACGGCTACAATCCGTTCGTCTCGCTTCCCTTTTTGAAAACGCTCGAGGAAGCCGGCTGCGCCACGCGCCGGACCGGCTGGCTGGCGCAGCACCTGCGACTGGAAGCGCCGGACGGCCGGTTGATTGGCGCCGTGCCCTGCTACCTGAAATCGCACAGCCAGGGCGAGTATGTCTTCGACTACGGATGGGCCGACGCCTTCGAGCGCGCGGGCGGCACCTACTACCCCAAGCTCCAGGCTTCCGTACCGTTCACGCCCGTGACGGGTCCGCGGCTTCTTGTCGACCGAGGAACCGATCCGCAAAGCGGACGCGCGGCGCTTGCCGCCGGCCTCAAGGCGCTGACGGAACGGTTGGGCGTCTCCTCGGTGCACGTTACCTTTGCCGGCGAAGCGGATGTCTCGGCGCTCGAACAGGCGGGCTTCCTGCTGCGCACCGACCAGCAGTTCCACTTCTTCAATGAAGGCTATTCAACCTACGACGATTTTCTGGCTTCGCTCGCCTCGCGCAAGCGTAAGGCGCTGAAGAAGGAACGGCGCGAAGCGGTCGCCGCCGGCATCGCCATCGACCGGCTCACCGGAAAGGACCTCAGCGAGCGCGTCTGGGACGATTTCTTTTCTTTCTATATGGACACGGGCGGGCGCAAATGGGGCCGCCCGTATCTCAACCGCAAATTCTTCTCGCTGATCGGCGAGCGTATGGCCGACGACATCCTCCTCGTCATGGCCAGGCGGAACGGCCGCTACATCGCCGGCGCCATCAATTTCATAGGCTCGGACCGCCTCTTCGGCCGCAACTGGGGTTGCATTGAGGACCACCCCTTCCTGCATTTCGAGGTCTGCTATCACCAGGCGATCGAATTCGCGATCGAGCGCGGGCTGAAGGTCGTGGAGGCCGGCGCCCAAGGACAGCACAAGCTGGCACGCGGCTACATGCCCGTCACCACCCATTCCGCCCACTACATACCGCATGCCGGTTTCCGGAATGCCGTAGCGGACTATCTGGAGCGCGAACGGCGCGAGGTGGCTCGGACCGGCGAAGTCCTCGGCCGCCATGGGCCGTTTCGTAGGGGCGAATAGCAGCCCTCGACTTCGAAGTCGCTTGTGTGGCTGCGCGGTTTTTCCTATTCGCTACCAACCATTCGCTCTTCGCCTGGAACCAGCCAATGTCCAAGCCCTACGATACCGGCAACATCTTCGCCAAGATCCTGCGCGGCGAGATCCCCTCGCACAAGATAGTCGAGGACGACGAGACCTTCGCCTTCATGGACATCATGCCGCGCGGAGCCGGCCACTGTCTCGTCATCCCGAAGAAGCCGGCGCGCAACATCCTCGATGTCGGACCGGCAAGCCTCGCCGCGGTGATGACCACCGTGCAGAAGGTCGGCCGCGCGGCGATGAAAGCCTTCGATGCCCCCGGCCTGACGATCCAGCAATTCAACGAAGAAGCCGGTGGCCAGGTCGTGTTCCACCTGCACTTCCATGTCATCCCGCGCTTCGAAGGCGTCGCCTTGAAGCCCCCGGCCGGTCCCATGGAGGATCCGCAGGTGCTGGCGGAGAATGCCGCAAAGATCAGGGCTGCGCTGCAAGCCGGCTGATCACTTCCATTACCCAGTGTGAACAGTCGAGACGGCATGCATCGGCGCCGGATCAGGAATCGGCGCCTTATTTCAGCCTCAGCCCAACCCTTTCAAACATTACATGAATTTAATGTAATCGGCAGATTCCTGCCGCATTTGCGGCGAAGCTAACGCGCGTTCACGATCTTTTTCACGCGGAAACAAATTCGCTTCCGCGGACGGGATGTTTTGCACAAAGAAGGGAAATTGCACCCATGCGAACCGCCTTTTCTCCGCTCGGATTCGTCATTCTCACCAGCGGGTTGGCGCTTGCGTCTTCCGGCGCGTGGGCCGATCAGGCCTCCCCGCCGAATTCCCCGACCGGAGTGTGGCTGACCACCGACTATCCTGCCGTCACCGAACAGGTCGGCAAGTCCTTTACAATGGATCTTTCCCTCGAGAACCACGGCATGCCGCCAGAACGGGTGCAGTTCTCCCTCGATGGCGTACCGGAGGGATGGCACTACGATTTCGAGGGCGGTGGCAAGCCGGTCAAGGCCGCCATGGTCGGCCCCGGCGACACGCGCTCGCTGACCCTGAAGATGACCCCGGGCGACAAGGCGGAAGCGAAAACCTACAACCTGACGCTGGTCGGTACCGCCCCCGACCAGAAACTCTCGGTGCCGATCAGCGTAACCCTCGCGCCCCCTGCCCCGGCCGCTCTCAAGCTCGAGGCGAAGCTGCCGGCGTTGCGCGGCCCGGCGAGCTCGAACTTCGACTACGACCTGACCGTCGAGAACGACAGTCCGTCGGACGTCACGGTCAACCTCGCGGCGCAAACGCCGCCCGGATTCGACGCCACCTTCAAGGAGCAGTACGGCTCGCAGGAGCTCACCTCCATCCCGGTCAAGGCGAACGCGTCGAAGGACATCAAGGTCTCAATCAAGCCGCCGCATGAAATCCCCGCCGGCAAGTACAAAGTCGAAGTCGGGACAAGCACCGGCAAGGTACACGCCCAGACCGCGCTCCTTCTCGACATCACGGGCCAGCCGAAGCTGGCGCTCGAAGGGCCGAGCGGCATGCTTTCCGGCGCGGCCGTCGCCGGCAAGGAGCATTCCTTCACATTCACCGTCAACAATGACGGCGGCGCGCCGGCGCAAAACGTCAAGCTGACGGCCGACGCTCCCTCAGGCTGGAAGATCGATTTCTCGCCCGCCAAGATCGACAAGATCGCGGCAGGCGGCAAGGCGGAGGCGCAGATGCGGATCACGCCGGCTTCCAATGCCATCGCCGGCGACTATTCCGTCAACGTCAATTCCGATGGCGAAGGCGCTTCCGACAACCTGAAATTCCGCGTCACCGTCGAGACGTCCACGGAATGGGGCCTGGCGGGGCTCGGCATCATCGGCATCGCCGTGCTCGTCATGGCCGGCGCCGTGACAAGGTACGGCCGCAGATGAGCGCGCCCGTCATCGAGGCGAAAGCCCTCACCAAAAGATATGGCGCAACCGTCGCCGTCAACGGGCTCGATCTGTCCATCGAGGCAGGCGAAGTGTTCGGGCTTCTCGGTCCGAACGGCTCGGGCAAGACGACGACCATCCTCATGCTGCTCGGCCTCACCGAACCGTCTTCAGGCACCGTCCGCGTCTTCGGCCATGATCCGCTGCGCGATCCGCTCGCGGTCAAGCGTGAGGTCGGGTACCTGCCCGACGCGGTCGGCTTCTACGACCAGCTCACCGCGCGCGAGAATTTGCGCTACATCGCAAAGCTTTCCGGCATCCCGGAGAACGAACGCGAAGCCAGGATCGAGCAGGCGTTGATCCGCGTGCGCCTCAACAAGGTAGCGGATCGCAGGGTCAGGACCTTTTCGCGCGGCATGCGTCAAAGGCTTGGTTTGGCCGAACTCGTCGCCAAGGGCAGCCGGCTCGCCATCCTGGACGAGCCGACCTCCGGCCTTGATCCGCAGTCGACGCAGGAACTTCTCCAGCTCATCTCATCCTTTGCCAAGGAAGGGATGACCGTGATCCTTTCTTCCCACCTGCTGTCGATGGTGCAATCGGTCTGCGACCGCGTAGCGCTCTTCCGCGAGGGCAAGGCGGGGCTGATCGGGACGGTTCCCGACATTGCCGGCAAGGTGCTGGGCGGCATCTGCGTCATCGACTTGGAAGCCGACGGCGTCGATTCCGAGAAAGTCGTATCGCCGATCGCCGGCGTGCGCCGCGTGACGCGCAAGAAGAACGGCGCGGTGCAGATCGACGCCGACAGCGACCTTCGCCCGGAAATCTCCCGGGCGATCGTGTCGGCCGGCGGATCGCTGAAGAGCCTGTCGATGAGCCAGTCGAGCCTCGACGACGTCTATGTCCGCTATTTCGAGGGCGACGAGAACAGGGAGTTGGCCGATGCGGCGTAGCGGTTCCGCCCTTTCGGGCATGTCGACGATCGCATGGAAGGAGGCGGCCGACCACTTCTCCTCGGCGCGCTTCCATTTCGTCATGCTGCTAGTCATCCTCACCGCCTTCGGCAGCGTCTACGGCGCCATCGGCCAGATCAAGAATACGATTGGCCAGGACCCGTTCCTGTTCCTGCGCCTGCTGACGACGGCAAAGGACCCGGTCCCGTCTTTCGTAGCGTTCCTGGGCTTCCTGCTTCCACTCGTCTCGATCGCGCTCGCCTTCGATTCGGTGAACGGCGAATACTCGCGCCGGACGATGAGCCGCATCCTGGCGCAGCCGATCTATCGCGACGCGCTCCTGTTCGGAAAATTCCTCGGCGGCATGATCGTGCTGGCGCTTTGCCTGCTTACGCTCTGGCTGCTGATGACCGGGCTCGGCATCCTCACGCTCGGCTTGGCGCCGAGCGGGCCGGAAATCGCGCGCGGCCTCGCTTTCCTGGTGGCGTGCCTTGCCTATTCGGGGGTCTGGCTGGCGCTGGCGCTGCTCTTCTCGACGGTGTTCCGGCAGGCGGCGACCTCGGCGCTGGCGGCGCTGGCGCTGTGGCTGGTCTTCGCTATTTTCTGGGGGATGATCGTGCATGCGCTGACCATCGCGCTGGCGCCGATCGACCCGACCAACCCGATGACGCTCGTCAACGCGGTCGAGTTTCAGAGTGCGCTCGCCCGCATCTCGCCGAACACGCTCTTCTCGGAAACCGCGCAGGCGCTGCTGAGCCCGCAGACGCGCTCGCTCGGGCTGGTCTTCATGGACCAGATGGAGGGGGCGATACCGGGCGCGCCGCTGCCTTTCGTGCAGAGCGCGCTTCTCGTCTGGCCACAGCTTTCCGGCATGGTTGCGGCCATGCTTCTGATCTTCACTGGCGCCTACGTCACCTTCCAGCGCCAGGAAGTGAGGGCATAGCGGCGGAGCGTTTCGGGTGCGACGGGCGGGCGTTCGCCCTGGTCGCTCAATCGCCGCTGGCCT
>JBQCFA010000381.1:0-4717 GCA_051959695.1 Rhizobiaceae bacterium | reverse complement strand
AGCCGCATCGCCACAGCGATGTGGCTCGCGCGGTGCGCCGCACGCGTGAACGTTTGTCCCAACAGGCCGGCAATCCCGCCTTCGACCGCGAACTCCTGAAGCTGCACGCTCATGCGATCCTCGGCGGCGCGACGGCCATTCCGCTGATGGTGCTGCTTGTCGCCGCGGCCGGCCTGTTCGCCGGGATGAGCGGCGAGATCATCGTGTGGGCCTTCTGCACGGTCACCTTCTACGCGGTGCTTGCGGTTACCGCGCGGCGCATCGACCAAACCGAGACTTCCGCGATCGACCCCGCGACGGCGTCGCGCAATCTCCTGATCGGCCACTTCTTCAGTGGCCTCGGCTGGGCCTATCTCGCCTGGGTCGGATGCGCGGAATGCAGAGTCGACCAGTTCCCCGTCATCAAGGCGGTCGTGCTGCTCACCGCAATCGCCGCCACGGCGCTGATCGCCTCCTCGCTTCGTTACGCGCTGATCGTCACCTTCGCGCTGCCGGTTGCCGCCTATCTCGTCTTCGGCGCCGACCTCCACAATCCGGTCGAGGCGATCATGGCGGGCCTCCTGTTCCTGGCCCTGCCCTTCTTCTCCTACATCGCCCGGCACCTGAATCGGACCGCGATGATGCTCCTGTCCTTCCGTTCGGAGAAGGACGCGCTCATCGCCGAGCTGGAGACCGCCAAATCGATGTCCGACGAGGCAAGGCGGCGGGCGGAAGAAGCGAACCTCGCCAAGTCGAGGTTCCTCGCTTCCATGAGCCATGAATTGAGGACGCCGCTCAATGCCATTCTCGGCTTCTCCGAAGTGATGGCCAAGGAGGTGCTCGGGCCGATCGAGAACGACAGCTACCGGCAATATGCCAGCGACATCCACGGCTCGGGCCAGCACCTCCTCGACCTGATCAACGAGATCCTCGACCTGTCGCGCATCGAGGCCGGCCGCTATCCCCTCAACGAGGAGCCGCTGCGTCTGGCGCATATCGTCGAGGATTGCTGCCGCATGATGGAGCTCAAGGCCCACAACAAGAGCATCCGTATCGTCCAGCAGTTCGAGGAACACTTGCCGAGGCTCTACGCCGACGAACGAGCGTTGAGACAGATCACGCTCAACCTTCTGTCCAACGCCGTGAAGTTCACGCCGAGCAACGGCGAGATCCGCGTCCGTGTCGGCTGGACCATCGGCGGCGGCCAGTACATCTCCGTCAAGGACAATGGCCCCGGCATCCCCCCCGACGAGATTCCGGTCGTGCTGTCCGCCTTCGGCCAGGGCGCCATCGCCATCAAGAGCGCCGAGCAGGGAACCGGGCTCGGCCTGCCGATCGTGCAGGGCATGATGCGCATGCATGGTGGCGAGTTCGAACTTGTCTCGAAGCTGCGCGAGGGTACCGAGGCGCTGGCGATCTTCCCGGCCTCCCGCGTCATGGAGGAATTGCCGGCGATGCCGACGGGAGAAACGCGGCGCCGCGCCGGGCGGCGTTGAGCCGCTATCGCACGCCGGAAACCGCGATCGCCGAGTAGCAGGCCTCCGCCGCTTTCAAAAGCACGGCTGCGAGCGCCGCCGCGACCCCGCTGTCGGCAATGTCGATGTCGAGGAGCGGTTTCAGGCCGAGGCGCGTTGCCGCCTCCTTCTGGCCTGGATCGCCCGAAGAGCCGGCAAGCAGGCAATGGCCGATCGCCTCCGGATTGACGGCATGGAGGACGGCGGCGGCGGCGATGGCGGCATAGCCGTCGAGCACCACCGGAATGCGTTCGGAGCGCGCCGCGATGATCGCGCCGGCGATTGCCGCGAATTCACGCCCGCCAAGACGGCGCAGGACCTCGAGCGGGTCGGCGAGGTGCCCGGCTTGCAATGCCAGGGCGGCGTCGATCATTCCCGCCTTGCGGCCGGCGAGCGGACCGCCCGAACCGGCCCAGTCGGCGCCCCGTCCACCGAAAAGGGCGGCGCAGATGGCGGCGGCGGCCGTCGATCCGCCGACGCCGAAGCCGGCGAGGCAGAGAAGGTCCATGCCGCCGGCGATCGCTTCCATCCCGAAGG
This sequence comes from Rhizobiaceae bacterium, assembly GCA_051959695.1. Classification (GTDB taxonomy): domain Bacteria; phylum Pseudomonadota; class Alphaproteobacteria; order Rhizobiales; family Rhizobiaceae; genus Mesorhizobium_L. The sequence goes on along the minus strand of JBQCFA010000381.1, from coordinate 2,687 downwards.
CCATGGTCGCGGCGGCGGCACGTTCGTCGAGCGCCGGTTCCGTCTCGATGTCGCCGGTCGGCAGGTCGAGCGCGAGGTCGAAGACCTTGAGCCCCAGATCGTGAGCCGAACAGAGCTGGCAGACAGGCGCCGCGCCGGAACTGCATCGCTCCACCATACTCGCGGCCTCATCGGCGGGCCGCGAGGAGACGCCGCGGGCGGCAACCCCGTGGCTGCCGGCGAAGAGCGCCAGGAGCGGCCGGCGGATCGCGGGTCGCGGACGGCCGGTCCAGCCCGACAGCCACGGGGCCAGTTCTGCCAGGCGGCCGAGCGAGGCGCCATCGGCCGCGTAGCGGCGGAAATCTCCGGCGACACGCTCGGCGGCACTCGCGTCCATCGGACGCGGCGCGGCGAGCAGGGCGCGAAAATCGTCGAAGGGCAGTCCGCTTGTCATGGGTTTCGATCGTCTGCAGGCGTCGGAAAAGGATCAAGGCGGCATAGCGGCAGCCGGCTTCCTCCGCAACCGCCGGGGGCGCTCCTGGCCCCATGCTTTAGGACGGTCGCCTCGCCCTGCCGAAACGGCCGGAGAACTCGCGCGGCGCAAGGAGGGGCGGCAGCCCGCTCGCGCTCAGCCAGGCTTCGCTCGGCTCGGCCAGCCGCCCGTAGATGTCGCCGGCCAGCGACCGCGCCGTTTCGCCCGGCCAATCCTTGGGCAGCAGAGCCGACGGCAGGCCCGGATCGCGCAGCGCGATGCGCCGCCAGTCATGGACGAGGAGCGTGCGCGCCGCCATCGCATCGAGCGGCCGAAGCGCGGCGCTCCTCCCGAGCGCCGCCGCCAGTGGCCGGTGCGCCTCGATGAACGCCCGGTAGGAAGCCGCCACCGCCTCGCTTGGCCAAAGCGAGCGCATCGCCTCCGGATGCTCCGCGCTGTTGCCGTGGATGACCAGCATGCCGGCAAGCACATCCGCGGGATCGGAGGCGTTGCGCGTCCGGGGCATCAGGTAGACGTCGCCCCCGACGCGAAGGAATCCGGCCTCCTCCATCTTTCCGCGCAGCTCGCCGGCACTGTCCGGCGGGGCGATCGCGACCGTCCAGGCGCCGTCCCATGCCGGCGGGCCAGCCGCATAGATGCGCCTTGTAGCGAGGTCGAAGGCATGCCGCCCCTCCTCCGCCAGCCGGTAGAAGCTGTTGCGGCCGGCGCGCTCGCGCATCACCCAGTGATCGGCGGCCAGCCGCGACATTGCCGTGCGCAGCGCGCCGGCCTCGATCCTGAGCCGCCCCATGACGTCCTGCAGGGCGACCAGCGAGACACGGCCGCCACGCGGCACGATCGCGTCGCCGAAGACCGTGATGACCAGCGACCAGACGCGCGGCCGGCCGCGCTCGCGCAGCCGGACGATCAGGCGGTCGAGCGCCGCCTCGGCAAGTCTGGATGGGGCGTCCATGCGCCCAGATGACATGGCAAGGGCGAAGACCGCAAGCGGCTTGGCCTCTAACGCCGTCAGGCTGGTCCAACGGGAGGCGGCCTGAAGGAAAGTCCGGTCACGAAGACCCCAGCCGGGCGAAGATCTGCTCGACCGGCACGGGCGGCTCGATCCTGAACGTCTCCCCAAGCAGGCGCCGGAGTGCCTCGACGCTTTCGACGTTGCCGGCCTCCACCACGCGCCCGCAACGCTTCTCCACGACGAAACGGCGGTTGACCAGCTTGTAGCGCCGGCCATCGACGACGCGCTCCATGACCAGGTTCTGAACGAGGACGTGCTGAGGGCTGGTCGAGGTGAACCAGTTCGCCATTTCGTAGTCCGACGGCTCCTGCCGTGTCAGGTCGAACAGATACGTCGTGCGCCAGCCGCCGGGCTGCAGCGCGGCAAGCGAGAACAGGCCGCCCTCCTCCATCAGCCGGTACGTTCCCGCCGGCGTCTCCTGCTCGGTCCCCACTTCGAACCGCAGCGGACGGTCGAGGAGGCAGCCGCCGAAGCCGACATCGGCAAGCCAGGACCCGTCGGCGAGATCGACCTTGAGAAGCATGTGCGTCCTCGGCCCGAGCGCCGCCTCGGGACCCGACATCCAGCGCACGCGCCCGGCAAAACCGCTGACGTCGAAGCCGATGGCCCGGAGCGCCGCCTGGAAGAGCAGGTTCTGCTCGAAGCAATAGCCGCCGCGCAGGCCATGAACCATCTTTGCCTGCAGCGCCCCCATATCGAGCACGACCGGGCGGCGCAGGAACGGATCGAGGTTCTCGAACGGGATGGCGCTTACATGCGCCGCATGCAGGGCGGCAAGCGTCGGCAGGTCGGGCATCGCCGCCCCTTCGAAGCCGATCCGCGCCAGATATTCCTTCAGCCGAAATTCGTCCGCCATGCCCCATCCGGTCGCATTGTTTTTTTTGCGAGCACTCCGCGGCCGCACGCCGCCCCTGACCGGCAGATGGCATAGGCTGGATCGTGCCGCAAGGCTTGCGATCGGCAGCCGGCGTTTCGTTTCAGGCTGGTATACGGGCTCCCCGGCATCTACTGGAATGACGAACCAGGGAATATCGTCATGGCGCAGAACATATACGACGACGTGGGCTTCTTCGCCGGCTACAGCGGCCTCGACCGCTCGGTCCACGGGCTCGCCGGCGCCGCCGAATGGCCGGTGCTGCGGTCGATGCTGCCCGATGTGAACGGTTTGCGCGTCGTCGACCTCGGCTGCGGCTATGGCTGGTT